>JAMBLH010000059.1 GCA_023336875.1 Actinomycetes bacterium | reverse complement strand
GCAGCGTGAATACCTCTGCTCCGCTGGCCGACGCAACCCGGAGACGGGGGAGAACCCAACCTGCCCTAGCTTCGGAATCGTCCAAGGTAAGCCCACAACTCGCGTCAAGGCAGACCGCATTGATGCTCTCGGCCTTGGCTTCCTCTTGGGCCTGGTACGGGCACCTGACAAGCTGAAGCGGATACAGGCAGACCGTGACCGACAGCGTGCTGCCCTGGATGTCGATGCAGACCGCGATGCCGTCGAGAATCGTATCGCTCAACTCGACCGCCGTCGTGCGTTCTTGGTGAACCAAGCGGCGACTGACGCGGAAGTGGGGCGGCTTGACCGTGACGCTTACAACCTCGCCCTCGGTTCGGTAGATGAAGACCTCGACGCTGCGAGGGCGGAACTCTCCCGCCTCGATGCCGATGCCGAGGAAGCCGCCAAGGTCCGTATGTCAATCGAGGAGATTCTTGGCATGGTCTCGAACCTCTCCGATGAGGCACTCGCCAAGATGGACGGGTACACCCCAGACGGCCCCGGACGGAATGCCCCGGAGAGGCTCACCGTCGGATGGGTTTGGATGCTCCAGAACGAGGTCGCGGAAGCTCTCACACCGGGAATGCGGGGAGCGACATCGCCACTCTCGAAATGGGCCATTGAGGAGACACGTTGGCTCGTGGAGCGTCTCGGGTGCTTCATGGTGCTCAGCCGCAACGACGGCGACGGTCCTCGGCTCATCGACCGCGAGACCGGCGACAACGTGGCCGTTGGACTAGCCGAGAAACTTAAAGGGCAGAATCCTGCCCGCTGGCCTGATGCATCAATCGGCATCGACGTAACTCTCTCAACTCAGAGAGCCGCTCTTCGTGGCGAGAGTGCTCAGGTTCGCCACGCCATTAATCAACAGCGTCCGAGGCAGTGACTCGTAGCTCGATTCAGGAGGGGACCGTTCGCCGCTTACTCAACGCGATGGCTACCGCGACCGTGGCAGCGCCAGCGACGAGGGGAATCCAGACGCGTTTCGGCGGTGCCTGAATCCGTCGCTCAAGACTGACAGGGCGCTGAAACTCAAGGATGGGCCATTCGTTCTCCTCTGCCGCCTCTCGAAGCTCCCTGTCGGGATTGACGACGACGGGGTGCCCAACTGCCTCGAGCATGGGCATGTCCGTGAAGCTGTCGGTGTAGGCGTAGGAGCCTTTCAGGTCGATACCGTCTCGTTCGGCAACATCGATCATGGCCGCGACCTTCCCTGGTCCCATGACATAGCGGTCAAGCTCGGGTACGAACCGTCCCAGGCCGTCCGTGCGGATCTTCGTGGCGATCACATTGTCGATACCGACCATTTTTGCGATCGGCGTGACGAACTCTTCAGGACTCGCAGATACGACATACACCTCTCGGCCGGACCGCACATGCTCATCGATGAGGAAGAGTGCTTCAGCGAATACGAGCGGTTCTATGACGTCGTCGAGGGTCTGTGCGACGATCGCGTCGATCTCGGCCTTGTGCCAGCCAGAAACGAGATCAAGCATCCCATCTCTTGCTTTCTCCAGGGAGTCGGCGTCTGCTCCGAAGAGCATGTAGGTGAACTGGCCAATTCCAAGACGCAGCAGATGGCCCTTGCCAAGGAACCCGGCGCGGTACAGCGGCTTGCCAAAGGCAAGTGATGACGATCCGGCGATGATCGTCTTGTCAAGGTCAAAGAATGCGGCTTCAGTCATATGTATACGGTACCCCAAGTCCGGTATCGGCTTGGAATCCAGACTCCTTGACCCGTCGTTACGGATGTCGTACGTTGTTCCTGCTTCCCCTCCGCCTTCCTGGAGGAAGCCATGTCCGTTCTTGCTCTGTGGTCCCCTGTTGATCTGATGCTTGGTGTTGTGGGCCCACTTGGTGCAACGACAGCTGCTGGCACTGCGCTTCTCGTTGATCTCGATCCAAATGGGCCCCACTACGGCGGGCCGCACTCGCTTGCCGATCTTGTGTCGAGGGGTCCAACGCGAAGCCAGCTCGAGCCAACCCGATCGGGGCCAGCGGTGCTGCGAAACGGAGGAGTGTCTCCCGAGGCGGCCGAGGAGGTCGTTGCTGCCCTTGTGCAGAGATGGCCGAATGTCGTTCTCAGATGCGCTCCGTCAACGCAAATGGGCTCCGGAGGCATCGCGCTCGTTCCGTTGCTGCCCGAGCCATACACACCCTCGGTCGACGGGCCAGTCGTCTATCAGCGGACACATCTCTCGTACACAAAGCCCAAGGACAACCATGTACTCCCCGTTCCACGGACCGCAACAGTCAAAGCGCTTCTTGCGGGTTCGCAGCCACGGTCGAACGATCGATGGATCAAGGCGCTCTCGCAGTTATGGGATATGTAGATGGGATCCATCGATCGAATCGTTGCGTCGCTCGTCTCGTCGGATCATCCTCTCAATCGAACGGCGTTGAGTCGTGCAGCGGCAGAGATGCAGCCCGATGTGGCGCCACTTGCGAGACCAGGTGATATCGACAGGGCGGTCGACACGCTGGTTGGGCTTGGTCCTCTTGAATCCCTGGTTGCCGATGACACCGTGAGCGATGTGCTCGTCAACGCGTTCGATGACGTGTGGGTTGAACGGTCTGGTGCCCTTGAGCGGACGGATGTCTCGTTTCGTTCCGCAGAAGAACTCATCGCCCTTGTCCGGCGTGTGATCACACCGCTCGGTCTTCGAATCGACGCTGCATCTCCTGCCGTGGATGCCCGCCTTGGCGATGGGTCCAGGCTGCATGCGATCATCCCCCCAGCTGCCGTGGATGGCCCCGTCGTGGCGATTCGGAGATTCTCACCAGCCGTTGCAAACCTCAAGATGCTCGTTGAGCACGGCGCACTCGAACAGGACGGCGCCGACCTGCTCGGCACGGCTGTTGAGCGGCGTGACAACATTCTCATCGCCGGTGCCACTGGCGCTGGCAAGACGACCGTGCTCAACGCCCTTGCAGCATCGGTGGGTTTGATCGATCGGATCGTCACCGTGGAGGACGCGGCTGAACTGAACATCACAGGACACGTCGTACGGCTGGAGTCGCACCCTGCGAATGTCGAGGGAGCGGGTGAGGTGACCATGCGATCGCTGCTGCGCCACGCACTGAGGCTCAGGCCCGACCGCATCATAGTTGGCGAGGTCAGGGGCCCGGAAGCACTTGACATGATCCAAGCTCTCAGCACGGGCCACGCAGGCTCGATGTCGACGATCCATGCCAACGGTCCCGCAGAAGCCCTCGACCGATTGGCGATGCTTGCGTCGATGGCACCGGAGAGGGTCCCCGAGAGTGCCCTATCGAGGCAGATAGCGTCTGCAGTCGACGTCGTTGTGTTCGTTGGTCGACATGGATCGCATCGACAGATCGATTCGGTCCACAGGCTGACACCGGATGGTTTCGACGAGGAGTATCGGTGCTCCTAGCGGTTCTTCTTTCTGGTGGAATCCTCATCGGGATGCCATTCGTGATCGTCACCGGTGTGCTCGTTGCCTCATTTCTTCCGGTGCCGCTCGCGATTGTCGGTGTGCTTGTCCTCGTTTTCGCGAGCGCCGTAACGCGCAGGAGAACACAAGCCGCTTCTGCCGGTAGCGAGGGTGATCTGTTGCGCCAACTCTCGGGCAGGGTCGCTTCTGGGGCGACAATTCGTTCGACGATCGCCGACACGGCGATCGAATCGGTACCCGGGTATGCCCAAAGGCTCGCAGCGCTGGGGATACCAATGGCAGACGTTGCCGAAGCAATGATCACGGTCTTTCCTGTCAATGGCCAGGCGTTTCGGGCGATCTGTTCCTTCTCTGAACATACGGGGGCAGGGATCTCAGCAGCGCTCTCGGTACTCGCCGATCGCGCAGACGATGCAAGCGAGCTTGCGAGAGAACGAAAGGTGGCTCTTGCCCAGGTAAAGCTCTCTGCAATCGTCGTTGGTCTTGTACCCATTGCCGCATCGATAGGACTTGTGGTGCTTCGAGGCGTTCCGGAGCCAGGAGGTGCGGTCATCGTCATACCGATGGCCGCTGGAATCGCGCTGCAGGTCGTTGGGACGGCGGTCGTGTTCACAATGGCTTCGCGGGCAACCTGATGTCGATCGCGATCATTGTCCTGGCTGTGATTGGCTACATGCTGTTCCCGTCGCGCGTGGTCCTCGCTGTGTGTTGCGTCGCAACAGTTGCTTTGATTCACCCCCTGCTTGCGGTTGTGCTTTTGGGAAGTGGCGTCGTGATCGCTCGAGCCGTCCAGATGGGTCGTCGCCGAGGCTCGGGAGCAACGGCCGACAGGGATGCGGTGCTCGCCATCGAGTTGGTTGGGCTTGGCGTCACATCAGGCCTCCCCTTCAGGAACGCGGCAGCGTTGACGTCGGAACAGATGATCGACCCTGTTGCGAGCGAGATAGCCCAGGCGTTGCGTTCGCTCAACGCTGGACAACAGCCCTCATTCACGATGGCAGATGTGCAAGCACTCTTTGGCGCAGCACAGGCATCCGAGACGACAGGCATGGCTGTTGCAGGGATCCTCAATGCCCTCGCGTTGGACCGAAGAAGGGCCGCCGCCGCGTCGGATCGCGAGAGGCTCGCAAAGCTCCCCGTCAAGATGCTGTTTCCGCTCGCATTGCTCATCCTTCCTGGATTCGTTCTGCTCACGGTCGTTCCGCCTCTCATTTCGGGGCTGTCGAGGCTTGGCGTGTGAGGTTTGATCCACTGGCTTCCCACCGTCGCGGCCGGATGTCGCTAAGCAAGGAGAATCAGATGCACAAGAACCTACGGCTCCATATTGTCTCCCTATCGCAATCCGGCCAGGCAACAGCCGAGTACGCCCTTGTGATGGTCGCAGCAGCGGTTGTGGCCTTGGCGCTCATTTCGTGGGCTTCCACCACTGACATGCTTCCGTCGTTCTTTAACACTGTGATGCAGAAGGTCATTTCAGTTGCGAATCGGGCGTGAAATCGCATCGCGGCTCTGCCGTGGTCGAGTTCGCGCTTGTGCTCCCGCTGGTGCTCGTTGTGCTTCTTGGGATCGTCGAGGTTGCAGTCATCGCACGTTCCGAGATTCAGCTGATTCATGCCGCAAGGGAGGGTGCGCGTGAGGCTGCTGCATCCCCCGACACGCGTCGTTCGTCGGCCGCGGTTCGCGCAGCCCTCGGTCCGCAAGGCCGTCGAGCCAAGGTATCTGTCACGAGGCCAACACAGATTGGGGAGAAGGCAACCGTCAGGGTCTCGCTCAGGCACACGGTCGCCGCGCCGTTTTTCGGCGGATTCAGTCTTGATCTCCAAGCTCAGTCCTCCATGCGCGTTGAGCGATGAGCACGGATCGATGGTGCTTGGGTTCGGTGTGCTCATTCTCGTTCTTGTACTGTCACTCGGCATAGGCGCTGTTGGCACGGGGATTGCTGGATACGTTCACGCTGCTGGCGCGGCAGATGCAGCGGCCCTTGCAGCTGCACCAGTGACGTTTCGCCCGTTCGGTGCCAGAGGCTCCCCGCGACACGAGGCTGCACGATTCGCCGCATCGAACGGGACCCGTCTCGTGCAATGTGTCTGTCGCGTGGATCGTTCATGGAGCAGTCGCACCGTGTCAGTGATCGTCGAGCGATCTGTCGACTTGCCGGGTCTTGGAACGTTCAAGGTCCGCGCGTCGTCGCGTGCCACTTTCGAACCCGAGGCCCTGCTCGCTCCACAGGAGCTGGATAGATAAATCCCTTAGTATGTTTCTATGGATTAAGGTGTACACGTACCGAGTGGACTGTGAGCGAGGAGAGGCGAAGCATGAGCTCCGGCGAGAACCCAACCAGCACCGAGACACCTCCGAAGCTACTCGATCTCGGGCAGGAACGGATTCGGGTCCTCCACTACACGTGGATTGCCTTCTTCATGACGTTCTACATCTGGTTCAACCTTGCACCGCTCGCGACAACCATGCTCGATTCCATCGGCTGGTTGACGAAGGAGCACATGAAGATCCTGCTGATCGCGAACGTCGCGCTCACGATTCCTGCTCGAATCGTCGTTGGGTCGCTGATCGATCGCTACGGCTCGCGCGTGGTCTTCAGCGCCCTGATGGTCACGATGGCCGTCCCAACAATTGCATTCGCGCTTGGCACTACGTTCATGCAGCTGTTGATAGCTCGGCTCATCTTGAGCTGTGTCGGCGCTGGCTTCGTGATCGGGATCAAGATGATCTCCCAATGGTTCACGCCCAAGTACATCGGTAGGGCGGAAGGTTTCTACGCAGGGTGGGGGAACTTCGGCTCAGCGTTCGCTGCGATGACCCTGCCATGGTTTGCCATCACCTTCCTCGGTGACTGGCTTGGCCTTGGAGACAGCGGTTGGCGCTGGGCAATGGCGATCAATGGCCTCGTGCTGGGTATTTATGGGGTGATGTACTACTTCCTCGTGCGCGACGTCCCCGAAGGCGAAAAGCTCCAGAAGACCACGAAGACAGAGCCGATGAAGGTCTCCTCCTATGGTGACCTTGTCCAGTATCTCGTCTGGTCCATTCCGCTGGTGGGAGCGCTCGGTGTCCTGACGTGGCGTCTTGGAAACGTCGTCATCGACGGAAGGCCAGTCATTTCGAGCACTGTCGTGAACATCATCTATGTGATCCTCCTCGCCGCATATCTTGGGCACGCCTACAAAACGTTGCGCATCAATCTCCCCTACCTGAAGGCAGGTGTGCCTGAGGACGAGAAGTACCACTGGGGAAGTGTGGCTGCGTTGAACGCCACCTACTTCGCGAACTTCGGCGCCGAACTCGCGGTGGTGTCGATGTTGCCTGCGTTCTTCCAACTCGTCTTCGCCCCGCTCACGAACAGCAAGGGGCAGGTCCTCGTCACTGCAACGGTGGCAGGGTTCGTAGCTGCATCATTCGCGTTCGTCAACCTGGTTGCCAGGCCGCTGGGAGGCTACATCTCGGACAAGATGGCCAACCGGAAGCGGACGATGCTCGTATACATGGGTGGCATCGTGGTCGGCTTCTTCCTGATGGCCTACATTGGTGTGTGGGGCGACGGAGTCGACGCTGATGGCCTCCGCAACATCGTTCCCGCCTTCGACAGCATCTGGTGGCTCGTGATCGCGGTGCTCATCACGATGGGTGCCTCCGTATTCGTCCAGGGCGCAGAAGGCGCGACGTTTGCCATCATCCCGATGATTCATAAGCCCCAGACGGGCCAGATCGCCGGCATGGCGGGCGCCTACGGCAACGTTGGAGCTGTGATCTATCTGGTGCTCTTCTCTCTGGTTGACGCTCGAACGTTCTTTTTCATTCTGTCTGGCGGTGCGCTTGTAGCGTTCTTCATCACGATGTTCATGCTGCAGGAACCCAAGGATGCCTTCTCTGAGGACTTCACGTATGACGCGGAGGGCGCCATCGAGTGAGAGCAGTCAATAGAAATCAACAGGAGTAGTAAGCGAAAGCGCAGCGATCGACAGGCGATGTGACTTGCGGATCTGAAAGGAGTGCCGATGGCCGACATCAAGGAATGGGACGTTGAGAACGAGGAATTCTGGGAGACAACAGGCAAGAAGGTCGCCAGTAGGAACCTGTGGATCTCGATTCCAAGCCTATTGGTTGGGTTCGCTGTATGGCTCTACTGGGGCATCATCACCGTCCAGATGGTCAACCTGGGCTTCCCCTTCACCACAGGTGAGCTCTTCACCTTGTCGGCAATCGCCGGCCTGACAGGCGCAACGCTCCGAATTCCAAGCAGCTTCCTCATCCGCATAGCGGGTGGGAGGAACACGATCTTTTTTACAACCGCGCTGTTGATGATTCCCGCCGCCGGCACAGGATTCGCCTTGATGAACGAAGGAACACCGTTGTGGGTGTTCCAGGGACTGGCCGTACTTTCCGGTATTGGTGGAGGGAACTTCGCATCATCCATGTCCAACATCAGCTTCTTCTATCCGAAGAGGAAGCAAGGCCTGGCCCTTGGCCTCAATGCCGGGCTCGGCAACGCTGGCGTCACAACGATGCAGGTGCTCATACCGCTTGTGATGACAGTGGGGGTAATTGGTTCGGGACGGATTCTCGAGAACTCATCAGGCTGGATCTTCGGGAAGATCCCCGCAGGGACGGAGACCTGGATCCAGAATGCTGGGTTCGTGTGGCTCATCTTCCTTATCCCACTGGCATTTCTTGCGTGGTTCAAGATGGACAACATCCGTGCGGAGCATGTCTCTCCCAATATCGGGTCGCCACTCAACTCGTTTGCCAAGATCAGCGGAATGCTCGGGTTGGCATTGATCCCTGCCGTTGCGGGTCTCTTCATTATCCTCCCTTCGCCAGTCGGTCTTGGCTGGACATGGGCAAAGTATCCGACGATCGCCCTGGTGATCCTCGCCACCGTGATGCTTCTCAAATTGTTGAAGGGTGACATCAGGACGAGTCTCGATCGTCAGTACAAGATCTTCGGTAATAAGAACACCTGGATCATGAGCATCATCTACACGATGACGTTCGGGAGTTTCATCGGATACTCGGCGGGCTTCGCCCTCGCGATCAAGGTGATCTTCGGGTTCCAGCACATCATGGTTGATGGACAATGGACGCACGATGTTGTCAATGCCAACGGTCCCTCTGCGCTGGCATTTGCATGGATGGGTCCGTTCATTGGCGCATTCATCCGACCCTTGGGCGGTTGGGTTGCTGACAAGGTCGGTGGTGCACGTGTCACCCAATGGGTCGCCGTCGTGATGATCGCCAGTGCCGTTGGTGTCGCCTACTTCATGCAGCAGGCATACGAGTCGGCAACGCCTGAGGAATTCTTCGTTCCGTTCTTCCTGTTGTTCCTCGTCCTGTTCGCCGCAACGGGAGTCGGTAACGGATCGACATTCCGCACGATCGCCATCGTGTTCGACCAGGAGCAGGCGGGACCCGTCCTCGGTTGGACGTCAGCAGTGGCCGCCTACGGTGCGTTCGTTGTCCCGCAGGAGTTCGGCGAGCAGATAAGAAGTGGAACCCCGCAGTATGCATTGTGGGCATTTGCTGGCTTCTATGTCATCTGCCTGGCCCTCAACTGGTGGTTCTACCTCGGACCAAAGGCCGAGATCAAGAATCCCTAGTATGAGGTTCGCGGGCACCAGAAATCGGTGGCACGCTGTGGCGGGCAACGAAGCGGGCGTCGTGGCGATCGCTGAGCCAACCTTCCTCGTACTCGAGCATCTCCAGTTTTCCGATGAGGGAGGGCAATTCTCCTTCCTCGAGGAGGTAGGGGAGAGGTGGACGTGTATTGCGTTCGAGGTTGGTGGTCGTTGCGAGCGATCCAATGACGATGCCTCCTGGTTGGAGTATCGCTTCGATCTCGGGGAAGAGATTCCTTTCGAGGTAATGGAACAGCATCACGAGGTTCCAGGGTCCGCTGGGTAGATCATCTGCGGAGAGATCGGAGAGCACAGTGGTCAGCCGGACGTCCAGCCCTCTTGCGCTATCCGTTGCAAGTGCCAGGGCTACATCGGAAACATCGACGATGGTGAGTTCCCAGCCATGTTCCGCCAGCCACAAGGCGTTGCGGCCGGTTCCCCCCGCAATATCGAGTGCAGCGCCCGGCGAGGGGAGTAGACCGGCATTATGGATGAGCCACGGAGAGGGTTCGTCAGGCCACGGCTGATCCGAATAGCGTTGGTTCCAGTACGAGCGATCGTCGCGCGAGGTCTCTTCCATTGGATCCGATTCGTGGATGCGGGATCAGCCTACGCGGGTTGGTTCCCTGATGTCCACGACCTTCTGCCATGGCTTGAATACGTACCCGAGCGGCCACGTGAAGATGTGGACGAGCCTTGAGAACGGGAAGACCGCAAGGAACACCCAGAACATCACGATGTGGGCTTGGATTGCAAGCGGGAACGGCTGGATGAGTTCCGGCTCGGGCCTCAGCGTGATCAGGGACCACATGTATGGAACTGCAACGCCTACGGCCCAGAAGCTCCCGAATCGGAGCATGACCGCAACCCATATCCCCGTGAGGACCTGGAGCAGCAACACGGCGAGGACGACGTAGTCCATTGGGGTGGTTACGACCCGAATCTTGGGGTTTGTGATGCGCCGATACAGCAGGACGCTGATGCCGAATCCGGCCCATAGTGCAAGCGCCAGGCCTGTGATCTCGAGTGCATACAGGCGGATCGGCACTCCGTTCCACCACGCGACGGTGCTTGGGAGGAAGAGCGTGAACAGATGTCCTGCGAGGATGATGAGGATGCCCCAATGGAAAGGAACCGAGCCCCAGAAGAGCTTGCGGCTCTCGAGCAACTGGGACGACAGGCTTGAAACACTGAAGGGCTTCAGACGCCAGCGAACGATGCCACCCACGAACGCGAGCGCGAACGCGACATAGGGGAATACCACGAAGAGCATTATGGAGACGGTGTCGGACATGGGATCACCTCATGCTTTCTTCTGCGACTATGCGTGCGGCAACGAGTACGTGGACGTACGGATTCTTGGAATTCGACTTCTTCAGGCTCTTCTCCATCTTGGTGATGGCAGGTACAAGAACCGGTTCAAGGCTCTCGATGGGATCGTCGGTGGCGGCGAGATAGCGCAGTATTGGATCGAGATGGTCAGGCAACTCACTGTCGGGGTCGATGTCCACAGCGCGCATTGCACCTTTGAGATCGGCCATGAAGGTGCCGCGTTCGTAGCTGTCGCCATATGCGAGGTGGCCAACATAGGGGACCACGACAGGGGATAGGTCGAAAGTAGTTGTGTAGAGCTCCTCGAGTTGGCCAATGGGCATCGTGCCGACATCCTTCATGAACCGACGCATCTCACGCTCGGCGCCGCCCGTGCCCAGCGCGTCGACGGATGTTCTGAGAACGTCGATTGCGTCCTCGGTCGGGTAGCGAATCGCCAGGGCCACTACCGTTGGTGTGCCGAAGGTTGGAACACTCACCATCCTCGTTTTGGCTCCTCGATATATCCAACGCCCACCTTGCCCTTGTAGGCAAGTGGGTCGTTCAGCTCTTCGATTGACATCTCCCTGTGGTAGGGAGGTAGGACGAAACGCTCATCGATCGTCGGTATCGTCGTGAGGCGGTACATCGCCTCAGCTTGCGCTTCGTCCAGATTCGCCGAGTCGAGCATCTTGCGGATCGCGTCGTTGATAGTTCCGTCGTTGAGGCTCTGATGCCGCTTGAAGATCCGCACTGCGTACATCTTGCGCAGAATCTGCCTTATGAGCTCCTCGTTCCCCACAGAGAAGAGATTCGCCAGATATTTCACTGGCAGCCGTGCCCTGTCCAAATGGTCGAACAAGGCAAAGTCCTCCGGTTCATCCGGTATGTCGAGACGAACCAGTTCGTTTTCGATCGTTGAGATGACGGGGGACAGAGGTGGGACGTAGAACATCATCGCCATTGTCCTGAACTCTGCGTGGAGCGGCAGCGCAATGCCCCAGACCTTCACGAACTGATAGACGGGGGACCGTCGAGCCACATCGAGCCAGTCCTGGCCGATCCCTGCGTGAAGGGCTGCTTCGATGACGATCGGATCTTCTGGATCCAGGATCGCGTCGAGCTGTGCCCCGATGAGCTCATCCTCGTCCACTGAGGCCGCTGATTCGATCTTGTCAGCGTCATACAGCAGGACACCCATGTAGCGAATCCGGCCTACGCAAGAATGTGCACACGCAGGAGCCTCGCCGACCTCCATCCGGGGGAAACACAGGATGCACTTTTCGGACTTGCCCGTTGACCAGTTGTAGTACACCTTCTTATAGGGACACGCGGCAACACACATCCGCCATGCCCTGCACTTGTCCTCGTTGACGAGGACGATGCCGTCCTCCCCGCGCTTGTAAATCGCCTTTGAGGGGCATGCAGCGATACATGTCGGATTGAGGCAGTGGTTGCAGATCCGTGGCAGGTAGTTGAACACCACGCGTTCGATCTCCTGCATCTGCTCCCGGACGCCCGGATCGAGGTCTGCGAGGCTCACATCATTGCTTGCATAGATGTCTGAGCCACCGAGGTCATCGTCCCAGTTCGGACCGCTGCTGATCTGGATTGGCTCGCCCGTGATCTGGGAGATCGGCATCGCCGTGGGCTGTTGCTCACTTGGAGGTGCATCGAAGAGGTCCGAGTACTTGTGGGTATACGGGTCGTAGTAGTCCTCGAGTTGGGGCAGCACAGGGTTGAAGAACAGGTTCGCGAGGGCCCCAGTCCTCGACTGGAGCCTTAGGTCGATCGTGCCCTTGCCATCCGATTTCCATCCAC
This sequence comes from Actinomycetes bacterium, assembly GCA_023336875.1. GTDB lineage: Bacteria > Actinomycetota > Acidimicrobiia > Spongiisociales > UBA5794 > B3-G11. The sequence continues at coordinate 17,757 of JAMBLH010000059.1, read as the reverse complement.
CCTTGTAATGGTCCTGGTCCTCCCACCCCGTTGGGTACCCGGTACCTGGTCGTGTCTCGACGTTGTTCCACCACATGTACTCGGCGCCAGGGCGGTCGGTCCATATGTTCTTGCAGGCAACGCTGCAGGTGTGGCATCCAATGCATTTGTCCAGGTGGAACATCATGCTCATCTGTGCGCGGACTTTCATTCTGTTCCTCCGAGCGCGTCGTGACCGTGTCGGTATTGGTTGGGGTCGTGCGTCGTCATATACGTCTTCATCAGAACTCCGGCTTGTCTATCCGTCGGATGTACGCGAACGTGTCGCGGTTGACGCCCGTCGGGCCCCAGTAGTTGAAGGCGTAGGTGAACTGGGCATAGCCCCCGCTCATCAGGACCGGTTTGAGTCGAGTCCTCGTTATCGAGTTGTTCATCCCTGCCCGCTTCTTCCGCCTCGGGGAGATCGGGATCCCAAGGGTCCGTTCAGTCGCGTGGTACACGAAGATCGTCCCGCTGGGGATTCGGGAGGACACGATGCATCGTTGCTCGAAGACGCCATTGTCGTTGAAGACTTCAACCCAGTCGTTGTCCTCGATCCCGAGCTCTGCTGCGTCCTTCCGATTGAGCCACACGGGGTATCCGCCCCGCGACAGCGTCATCATCCGGTTGGTATCCGAATAGGTCGAGTGGATGGACCACTTTCCGTGCGGTGTCAGATAGTTGAACAGCTTGCCTACCTGGCCCTCTACGGCCGTCTGCTCCGTCTCCATGAGCATGGTCGAGTCCGGACGGGGTTTGTACACAGGGAGATGCTCTCCCCATTCGAGATACTTCTGATGGTCGAGGTAGAAGTGCTGTCGTCCCGTAAGTGTCCGCCACGGCACGAGGTCCTCGACGTTGAGCGTGAACGGGCTATAGGCACGACCCTTTGCCACCTTGCCCGACCACGTCGGCGTGGTCAGGATGCGTTGTGGTTGGCCAACAATGGCGGAGAAGTCGATGCGAACATCTCGCGAACCCTCCGCAAGATGCGTGAGTTCGAGGCCCGTCTTCTTCTCCTCGGCTTCGAATGCCCGAAAGGCAAGCTCACCGTTCGAAGCGGGGTCGAGGGCAAGGATCATCTCGCAGACATCACGGTCATGTTCGAGGGAGGGCAGTGTGAGCTCAACTCCATCCACCTCAACCTGGATCGGGTTCTTTGCGACGAGTTCGTCATAGAACTCCTCGACTGGTATCCGGAGACCGTGCGCAGCCACGCCGTTCGCTCGTACCGCTGGTCCGAGGGAACCCCACTTCTCCGCGAGCTTCGAGTAGTCCCTTGTGATGACTCTGAACTTCGGCATCGTCTTGCCTGGGATCGCCTCGACCTCGCCCGTCCACCAGTCCTGCTCGACAGGCTGGGAGATCTCATCGACGGTGTCGTGTTGGAGCGGCAGCATGACGACGTCTTCGACGGGTTCAGGGAGATACTGCGGCGCGAGCTTCGAGACGCTTTTCGCGAGCGCTCCGAAGATCTGCCAGTCAGACCTGGACTCCCAGGACGGCTGGACAGCCGCCTGCATCGGGTTGATGAAGGAGTGCATGTCTGTGGTGTTGAGATCATCCTTCTCGTACCAGGTGGCTGCCGGCAGCACGATGTCTGAGTACAGCGCAGTCGTGTCCATCCGGAAGTTGAGGTCGACGATGAGGTCCATCTTCCCTATTGGTGCATCCGGGCGAACGGTTATCTCACTGATGCCGAGATCGTCTGGTTCCTTGGCGATTGCCGTGGATGTTGTTCCGAGATAGTGCCGGAGGAAGTACTCGTGGCCCTTGGCCGACGTGCCAATGGCATTGCCTCGCCAGATAACCCAGACACGCGGCCAGGATTCCGGGGCGTCAGGGTCATCCATTGCGAAGTCGACCTCGCCAGATTTGAGCGCTTCGACGACACCCGAGATGACTTCTGCATCGGTGCTTGCCCCGTTCGCACGGATACGCCGAACGACTTCGATTGGATTCTGTTTGAACTGTGGGTAGAACGGCAGCCATCCGCGACGAACTGCACGCGCCTGCTGGTCGATCGTGTGATCAAGGCCATCGGGCGACGGGGGCAGGGAGTCGTAGCTCCGGTAGCCCTTCTCATACCGCCACTGGTCGCTGTGGACGTAGTGGAACGATGGCGTGTTCTGGTGTCGGGGGGCATCGCCCCAGTCGAGTCCGAATGCCAGGGAACCCCATGAAGCGTGCATGACCAGTTTCTCCTGGCCGACGTAATGGGCAAGGCCACCGCCATTCACACCGACCGAGCCGGTCAGCATCAACGCAACGATTGCAGAGCGGTACAGCAGGTTGTTGTGGTACCAGTGATTGGCACCCGCGCCGATGATGACCATGTTCTTGCCGTTGGTGGCCTCGCCGTTTGCGCCCCACTCCCTTGCGAACCGCAGAAGAGTATCTCTATGGACACCCGTGTGTTGTTCCTGCCAGGCAGGCGTGTACGGCGCGTCTGCATCGTCATAGGAATCCGGATATGCGCCGGAGAGACCTCGCGTGACACCGAAGCGGGCCATGAGGAGATCGAACACGGTTGTAACCGCTACCCGACCCCGTTCGGTCTCGATGTAGCGGATCGGTACTCCACGGTGGGTAACGTCGTTCGTTACGAAATCGTCGAACGCGACGTCGCGAACTTCGTCATGCTCATCGACGAAGGTGAGCCTCGGGTTGATGTCCTCATCGGTGACCTCATCGTGCAACTCGAGGTTCCACTTGCCCTTCTCCTCCTCGGCCCATCGATAGCCGATGGTGCCGTTCGGCATAGCGGGTGAGTCAAAGACGTCGTCCCATACGAGGAGCTTCCAATCGCCGTTTTCGACCCGCGAGTACCGGCTCAATTCCTTTGCCCGTAGCAGCCGGCCAGGCTCATCGTCGGTGATCTCCACGAGGAAGGGGAGGTCTGTGTATTGCTTTACATAGTCTGAGAAGTAAGGAGTTGTCCTCTGCGCGTAGAACTCGGTCAGCAGCACGTGGTCGACGGCCAGCCAGAACGCAGTGTCCTGTCCTGGGTGCGCCGGAATCCACCAATCTGCGTACTTTGCGACCATCGAGAAGTCAGGGCTGAATACAGCGAGTTTCGCTCCCGCGTGACGGACCTCGGCAATGAAGTGCGTGTCGGGGGTTCGCGTCATGTTGAGATTCGCCCCCATGACCGCAACGAATCGGGCGTTGTACCAGTCAGCGGATTCGTGGACGTCGGTCTGCTCGCCCCAGATCTCAGGAGAAGCGGGCGGCAGATCGCAGTACCAGTCATAGAAGCTCATGACCGTTCCGCCGAGCAGTGACATGAACCGGCTTCCTGCCGCGTAGCTGATCTGTGACATTGCAGGGATAGGAGAGAATCCGGCAACACGGTCGGGTCCGTAGCGGTCCACGGTCGAGACGATGGATGTCGAAGTCAACTCAAGTGCCTCTTCCCAGGAAACCCGACGGAAGCCGCCCATGCCTCTGGCTTGCTGGTAGGCAGTTCTCTTCTGCGGATCGTCCATGATTGAACGCCACGCCGCGACGGTGTCACCCGGGTATTCCTTCTTGGCCTCTCGCCACAGGTCGATGAGGACACCGCGGGCGTATGGGTACTTCACTCGGATGGGGCTGTAGAGATACCACGAGTACGAGATGCCTCTCTGGCAGCCACGCGGCTCGTAGGGCGGCAGGCCCTCCTCGAGCTGGGGATAGTCAGTTGCCTGCATCTCCCAGGTGACAATGCCGTCTTTTACAAAAACCTCCCAGGAGCAGCTCCCGGTGCAGTTGACTCCGTGGGTTGTCCTCACGCGCTTGTCGTGTTGGAACCTGTTGCGGTAGAACTGTTCCCACTTGCGCTCCGCCGCATCGACGATCTCCAAGCTCCATTTCTCGCTCATCGGCTGCTCCTCAGCTTTGTGACATAGGCGCGTTGTGGTCCCCGGACGATCAGGCCTGTGATCAGGACGAGGACCAGGAGTCCCAACAGACCAAAGACCGTCAATAAGTCGATCGATGAACTGCTGGCATCGTCAACGCTTGTCGGTTCGAGGAAGGCAGCGAGGCTTAGTGCCTCATTCTCCGTGATCGGATGATCGAGGAACACCGCAACCATTGGCGGTGCAACGGGATCGGTGATGGCGTCCACGAAACCGCTTACGCCAAAGTCGTCGATGATGCCGTTGAGGTCAATCGCCAACCCCGGGCCTCCGAGGCGGTTGTAGTCACCCGCTGAGTGGCACGCGACGCATGCAACGCCGCCATTGGACAGGAGTTTGGTGCCGCGGAACAGATCATCTCCAACCGTTGGTGCGGCCTCGCCGATGTTGTCGCCATCTCCGCCGCTGTCGGGCGTTGTTGGGGTTGTGGGCGCCCCTGAGACCGACAGTTCGGTCGTGTACTCTGACACGAGCTGGATCTGTTCAGGCGTCAACTTGCCCTCGAAGGCCGGCATCGTCCTGTCATACGTGACGCCCAGGATGACCTTGCCCTCTAGGCCGTTGGTGACGACAACAGTGACATGGGCGAGGTCGGCTGCGTCGGGATTTCCCGTGAGCGGCGGAAACTTATTCGGCTCTCCCAGCCCGTCAGCCTTGTGACACCTTGCACAATTGCCGCTGTAGATCTCAGCACCTTCGTCCGCTGTCTGGGCATGGGCGCCAGGAGCCAGGATGATGAGGATCGCTGTGAAGAGCAGAGCCATGGTGATGAGTATCCCTGATCGCATGGTTGCCGATTTCACGATGCGCTCCTGTCCATCTCGTTCATCACATCAGTCGTCGCGATTGCGGAATCGCTTGTCACTGCCATCGTGCTAGTTTAATCACATAGTTAAGCACTATGCTATTCAGGGATTAAGGAATGCGCATTGGTTCCGGACTCCCTGGAACTGAGAATGCTCGAGACGTCATACCGAGGGAGGTAGTGGTCGATGAACCGTGATCGAATTTCACAGGGTCGGGCGGCTTTGTCGGGTGTGGCGATCCTTCTCTACTTCGCAGTCTTCACCGCCTGGCTGCCGTCGATGCTCGCTCGTTCAGCATTTATCGCGACCGCATCTCGAAATGTTGCAGATGGGATCGTCATCGTCGTATGGGCCGGATTCTTCGGCCTGGGCATCTGGGCGCTGCGATGGACCCAGGAACGAGGACTGATCTGAGATGTCGACGTCCAAGTTGGGGTTCTACGACTTCAACATCCCGTGCCTCGCCGCGTGCCCCGTGCACACCAACGCGGGGGCGTATGTCGCCGCCATTGCAGACGGTGAGGACAGGTTTGCCTATCTCACCGCGCGGCTCCCGAACCCGTTCGCTTCTGTGTGTGGGCGTGTATGTGCTGCTCCGTGCGAGGACGCATGTCGGCGCGGTGAGATCGACCAGCCGATAGCGATTCGAGCTCTCAAGCGTTTCGTCACCGAGAAGTACGGTCCAGAGTCGGGGCAGACCAGTGTGTGGAGCTCGGTCGACCCACAGCGCGCACCCAGCAAGGGCTTGAGTGTCGCGGTGGTCGGCGGTGGTCCCGCCAGTCTTTCGTGTGCCCATGACCTGATACTCCAGGGATACGACGTGTCCTTGTATGAGGCCACCGGTCGACTCGGGGGAATGATGGTCCTGGGTATCCCTGAGTACCGACTTCCGCGCGACCTCATCGATTCTGAGATCCAGGCCATCGTCGACCTTGGACTCGACGTCCATCTCAATGCCCGTCTGGGTGAGGATGTGACACTCGATGAACTGCGGCAGGAGAACGACGCAGTCTTCCTTGGAATTGGTGCCATGCTCGGCCGCGATCTCGATATCCCCGGTCACAACGCAGACGGCGTGTTTCGTGCCGTCGAGTTCCTCCTGAACATCAATCAGGGTTTCCACGTCGACATCGGCGAGAAGGTCGTCGTCATCGGTGGAGGAAACGTGGCAATGGACGCTGCGCGAACCGCGATACGCGCCGCTGCATACAGCGATCAGGGCGAACCGGAGGTTGAGGTGTGGGAAGCCGATGATGCTGAGGTCGGACACCCACTTGATGCCGCCAGGAGCGCGCTTCGGGCAGGAGCCAAGGAGGTGACAATCGTTTCTCTCGAGTCACGAAGCGAGATGCCAGCTCAAGAATTCGAGATCGAGGAGGCTGAGGAGGAAGAGATCCGGATGTTCGGGCGCAGAGGCCCCCAGGAGATCATCACCGACGATCAGGACAGGGTTACTGGATTGCGAACCGTTGGGGTGACGAGTGTGTTCGACGAGGAGGGCCGGTTCGCGCCGGAATTCGACGAAGATGACGTACTGGAGTTCGACGCCGACACGGTCATCCTTGCCATCGGGCAGGCAATCGACCTGGCAGCCCTCGGCAAAGGCGGGCCCGAAGTGTCGCCGCGCCGGACAATCGAGACCGATCCCGAAACGTTCAAGACATCTCTTCCCGACGTGTGGGCCGGCGGGGATGCCGCGTTCGGACCACGTCTTCTCATCACGGCGATCGCCGAAGGACGAAGTGCTGCGTCATCGATCCACGCCACCCTCTCGCCCGCTGATGCCACGGCAGAGCAGCGTCCAGGAAAGATGACGATCGTAGAGGATTTTCATCGCATGATGGATCGATACGACGAGCAGGAACGCCTCGATATTCCTGCGCTCCCCTCGGAACGTCGCATCGGCCTCCAGGAGGTGGAGCTCGGCTTCACCGAAGCAGAGGCGCGGGTCGAGGCAGCCCGTTGTCTGCGGTGCTTCCTCGACATCCAACTCGATGTCGATGCGTGTGTGTTGTGCGCGCTGTGTGCAGACGTCTGCCCTGTCGACCTGATCTCCCTGGTTCCTTCGGAGACGATCGGGGGCATGCCGGGTCACACGGCGCTGCTCCTTGACGAGTCTCGTTGTATTCGCTGCGCGTTGTGCATCGAGCGCTGCCCGCCGAACGCGCTCTCAATGGGGATGTGGACTGGTGTCGGCGTTCCTCAAGGAATTCCGCTGACGATTGGAGGATTGGTATGAAGCCGACGATCACGGAGCGGGTCAAGGAGACGACGGTTGGACAATCGGTCTTCCGCGTTCCGGCCAGAAACACACCGAGGGAGAAGGCCGAGGCCCACTGGTCGAACTTCTTCCTTCACCTCTATCCGGTCAAGGTGCCGCGTAAGGAGATCGGTTTCCGCTACTCGTGGTATCTGGGAGTCATCAGCCTGACGCTGTTCATCTCGCTGATCGTATCTGGCATCTACCTGATGTTCTTCTACGTACCGTCGCCGACAACGGCATACGGCAACATCCAACTCCTCCAGACCCAGGTGCCGTTTGGGCAGTTCATCCGGAATGTCCACCGTTGGTCCGCGCATCTGATGGTGCTTGCGGTCATGGCACACATGGCCAAGGTGTTCTACAAGGGGGCCTACAAACCGCCAAGAGAGTTCAACTGGGTCGTCGGTGTCATACTGCTCCTCCTCACCTTCTTCCTGTCCTTCACCGGCTATCTGCTGCCCTGGGACCAACTTGCGTACTGGGCGATCACGGTTGGCACCTCTCTGGCTGCATATGTGCCTTTTATCGGAGACACGGTGTCAGAGCTACTGCTGGGAGGACCCCAGGTGAGTTCAGCGACATTGCTGAGGTTCTACGTCCTCCATGTTGCCCTCCTACCGACGATCCTCGTGATGGGGATAGTCATCCACTTGTGGAGATGGCGCAAGGATTCGATGCTCGATACGGAGGGAGGTCCTGATGGCTGCTGATCCCAAGATCGTCGACGGTCAACGGGTGCTTGGTGTTGTCCCTGGACTGCCTGCCGTGGGAGAGGAGAAGGTGCCCGAACGCCAGGACCTCGTCTTCACGTGGCCGTACCTGACCATCCGTCACGCGGTTGCAGCGCTCGCGGTGCTGCTGCTCGTCCTTGCCCTTGCGCTCGTCTTCAATGCGCCCCTCAAGGAGATCGCGAATCCAGCAGTTACGCCGAACCCTGAGAAGGCGCCGTGGTACTTCATTGGATTGCAGGAACTTCTGAGCCTCCTCCATCCAATGATCGCCGGTGTCCTCCTCCCGAGCCTGTTGGTTGGCGGACTTATGGTGCTTCCGTATGTTGATCGCAACCCCTGCCGCAAGCTGCGGTTTCGCAAGGTTGCCGTGTGGACGTTCTCCCTATTCCTCGGAGCCTGGATCCTGTTCACGATCATCGGATTTGCTTTCAGGGGGCCTGACTGGGGATGGGTGTGGCCCTGGATTGAATGGCATGGTGAACTATGAAGAAGTACCTACAGAGACGAGAGTTCCTCTCCAAGATGTGGGCATGGGGTCTAGGTCTCGCCGCTGTCGCAGCGGCTTGGACCACGTGGGACGTCCTTCAACCGAGCCAGACATCAGGCTTCGGTGGCTCGATCAAGGTGGGGGATTCCGAGGACGTTCCTGCCACCAGTGTCGAGACGGTGCCTGCGGCCCAGGCCTATGTCACAAAGGATGGCGACGAGGACATTGCCCTGTGGTGGCGGTGTCCCCATCTGGGTTGCAGAGTTCCGTGGTGCGAATCTTCGGGCCAATTCGAATGTCCTTGTCACGGGTCGTACTTCAACAGGCTCGGAGAGTACCGGTCCGGTCCATCACCGAGAGGCATGGACCGCTTTGCGACCGAGGTTGTGGAGGGGGTAGTGATCATCGACACTGGCAACATCACCCCTGGTGCTCCTCCTGGCCCAGAGAGCATCGATGAACCGGTTGGTCCGCCATGTGAGGGAGGAGGTCAGGGATGAACTATGGCCACGAAGACCTTGAACTGGAGGAATCCACCAACAAGTGGATGGCATGGGGTGCTGTGCTCCTCTTCCTCTTCGTCCTCGCCTTCCCTGTGTACTGGCTCATCCAGCCGGCTCGGCTTGATGCTGCGCAGGCATCCTTTGATGAGACCCTCAGTGCGCATGGCGAGGTGCTGTACAACGACAGTTGTGCACAGTGTCACGGTGGTGAGGCGAGAGGTGCGATCGGACCTGCTTTGAACTCAGAGCAGTTCCTCGGTTCGGTGACGAACAAGCAGATGCATCAACTCATCTCAACCGGAGTTCCCGGCACGCTCATGTCGGCCTACTCTGCGGACTTTGGTGGACCGTTCACGCAGCAGCAGATCACAGCCCTCACTGTCTATCTTCGGTCGTTCGAGGACACTGCGCCCGACTTCCCTGAATGGCTCAAGCCGCTCTCCCAGACCGACCTGGCAGGAGTTGAGCTCTACAACATGGCGTGTAGCTACTGTCACGCGGTCGATCTTGAGGGTGGTATCGGGCCAGCACTCGGTCCTGGATCTGATTCATCGTTCGAGGACGACGCGTTCCTGGAGGGGCGTATCCGCAACGGTATCAATGAGATGCCGAGTTTCGAGGGCGTCTTCACCGACGATCAGATCGACGACATCATCGCCTACATCCGGGAAGTACAGGACGCCTGACAGACCACTAGGAGGCGAGCAGTAATCCAATTCGATTGATCGCGGATGCCACGACCTCTGGTGGCTCTGTTGCGAAACAGATTCGCATGAAGCCAGGTTCACCGATCTGGCACGCCGATCCCGGCGTCAGGTTTACGTCTGCTTCGTTGAGGATGAGACGCCAGATCCTGTCCTCCTCAGCCCATGTTGGTTCATCCATGAATCGGCGGAAATCCGCAAGAAGGAACAAACCTGCATCTGCCTCGACATAGGGGATGCCCGCGGTCTTGAGTGCCGCCGTCGTGGTCTCGTACGATATGGAAAGCCGTGCACGCATCTCGGTGAGATAGCGTTCGACCCACACATCGTCGGCGAGCATGTTCGCAAGCAGGTGCTGCGTGTCGCCAGAGACGATGGACCAATACCCGATCCCTGCAACTGCGGCGAGTACATCTTTGTTGGTTGAGGTGAGAACTCCTGCACGAAGGCCGCTCATCGCAAAATCCTTGCTGAAGGCCCATACTTCATGAATGTCATCCCCGATGGGGACGATCGAAGCCAGAGATTCATACATCCCATCGCCGTGTGTAGAGAGCGCATAGATGCCGTTCACGACGACATGGATTCCCCTCGATCGTGCCCACTCGACGCACGCCGCAACATCGTCACGCGGCATCATCCTACCAGTGGGATTGACCGGATTGGTCAGCAGCAGAGCGGCGATCGGGACATCCGATCTGGAGGAAGCCGCTTCAAGGAGTTCGGGTGTGAGCCTGAAGTCGTCAGAACTCGATGTGTGCACAGGCACGATCGTGAGCTCATCCCTTGTCTCGAGATCGGTCCAGTAGAAGGCGTAGCTGGGCGTCGGAACGAGGACACCTTCTCCGGGATCGGCGAGAGCGAAGAACAGCATTTCGAGAATCGCGCCGGCGCCAGCGAACAGAACAACATCATCAGGATCGACTGTCCTGCCCCAGATGTGCTTTGATCCGAATGACGCGATCATTTTTCGGATTTCAAGAGAGCCGGCTGTCTCGCCGTAGGCAACCGAAGCAGGGTCGACGTCGCGGTCCCGGTTGATCTGTGGCTCCAAGATGTCCCACATGAGGAGGTTCTGGGCAATTGCCAAACCGATGTACGGATTCGGATCATCGGGGACGGAGTCCGTCGAACGCTCGAGGTGTTCTGCGATGTAGGTGGGTAACGGTGAGGCATCGACCAGGGACTGGGCACGGTTCGACAAGGGGGGTTTCGGCACCATGCTGACAGGATACGAAGCTGGTGGTTCGGCCGTCAGTTGCTCCTGACACCGTCCTCGATGACATCTGTGATGATGTCCTCAGCCTCTGGTTCAAGGAAGACAACCGAAGCACCTCCCCCAGCTCTTCCGAGGCGTCCTGGGAGTACCTCATTGGTGATCTCGCCGACGTCCATGTAGAAAGCAGCGACGCCAAGCTGAATGAGGTCAGTCGGCGTGAGGTTCGTTTCGGTGTACTTCACGAGTTCGCCGAGGAGTGTGGGCACGTCCTCAACAGATCCTTGTTGGAGCATCGTGAGGACCGCCAACATGATGACTCCATGGTGCTTCGACCTGGAGAAATCGCCGTGTCGCACACCTTTGCGAGTACGCGCGTATTCGAGAGTCCTCGCGGGCGTAAGCGTTTGCTCTCCTGCCGAGAAACCCGGCCACCACAGCTGTGTGGGGATCGAGATGGGCAGGTTGATGAGTAGGCGACCAACGGACGCTGCAACCAGATCTTCGAATCCGGAGAACGCGGTGAGGATGTAGCCGTCGAGGGGGATGTCCCACGTGTTGGTGAAGTGGTCGAAAATGGCGTCGGGCCCGCGGCCTGATGATGTGAGAGCGTTGATGCGCATCTCGCCGAACGGCGAGCTGATCCACGTGTCCCTTGGCCATCCGAGGATCGTGCCCTCTCCTTCGGCTGGCACGGATGTCACAATGTGAATGGAGTCCATCCGGTGGACAGCAGCATCGGCCCCGGGGCGAGCATCTGACCCGAGCACCAGCACGCGCCTCGGACTTTCTCCGAACCATGGATCTGTGTCACTGGATCCGAGATCTGCCCCAACAACCTGCCATCCCAAACCTTCGTCGGCTAGCAACAGGATGTCCTCATTGTCGAACCTGACAACGGCAACAGAGCCACCGGTTTCGAGCTCTTGCACCGTTGCGGTGCCAGCGAACTCGTCCTTAAGTTCGCCTGCGAGATGTTGATGGTGTGCAATGAGAAGTGGATCCGATCCGCCCGGATCGTTGCGCGTATCCTGGACTGCAGACAGGAACACCTGGCTCGCGGCTGCGAGCTCAAAGGGAAGGTCTCCTATGACGCCAACGGTCTCGAGCGGCGTCATGGTCGTGGTGGTTGGTGGAAGTGTGGTCGATGTCGTTGTAGGCGGCGACTTGCTGGTCGTTGAGGCTTCCGTGGTGACAACATCGCCGGAGGCTGCCGGAGAACAGGCTGTTGCGAGCAGCGCGAGTCCCGCGACGGCGCTGAGGATTCGACGAGTCAATGGCATCGGCCGGCAGAGTACCTCAACAAGGCTGATTTCCGGTGTTGGTGCGCTGGTGTGTCCAATGGCCCGATTAGCCTCGCATCCATGTTGATAGTCATCGCAGGTTGTGGACGAGTGGGGTCTGACCTTGCCAAGTCACTCTCCGAGGATGGACACGATGTATCGGTGGTCGCCGCAAGCCAGGAGCGGCTCGCCAGACTCGGGGACTCATTCAACGGTCGCACTGAAATCGGCCTCCCATACGACGTGAAGACGCTTCGCAAGGCAGAGATTGAATTCGCCGATGCTTTTGTTGCAGTTACGCCCAACGACAACGCGAATCTGATGGCGGTCCAGGTCGCAAAAAAGGTGTTCGGTGTGCCAAGGACGATTGCTCGTTTGGATGACCCTGCTCGCGCCGACTCGTATCGGGCGCTTGATGTTGAGTATGTGGCTGGTGCACATCTGATCTCTCGCGTCATCCAGGAACAGATCGTCGAAGTCGAATTCAACTACCACGTCACGTTCTCCTCCGGCGATGTCGAGATCGTCGAAATGCGCATTGGATCTGGAGGAGACGGCGTTCCGGTGGCTGGCTTCGAGGTACAGGGACGGTTGCGCGTGGCTGCAGTCAGAAGAGAAGGACGGACGCATATCCCAGAGGACGAATTCCTGTTGAGTGAAGGCGACCTCGTGGTGGCTGCGGCACAGCACGGGGTCACGACCAAGATAGGCAAGTATCTGGCTCCGAAGCATGAGGAGACTCCATGAGGACCTTGGTGATCGGTGGAGGGAAAGTTGGCTCGTATCTGGCCAGGAAGTTGGCGAAGGACGGATATCTCGTATCGGTCATTGAGATGGATCATGACCTGGCCATGAAGGTCGTTGGGGAGACTGGCGTGATTGTGTTCGAAGGCGACGGAACAGATGTCGAGCTTCTCAAACGCGCCGATGTACATCGATCCGACTGGGTCTTCGCCGTCACCGGCAAAGATGATGTCAACCTGGTCGCCTCGCAGCTGGCACAGACTCTCGGTGCACAGAACGTCCTGGCGAGGCTGAACAACCCTGCAAACGCTCCCACCTTTGAGGCTCTTGGCCTCAACACAGTTGCCGTTACCGACCTCATGGTCGACGTCATTGAGCATGATGTGAAAGTGCACGGTCTCGAATCGAATACCCTCCTTGTACACGGAAAGCTCTCGGTATCCGAGTTTGAGGTGGGCGCGACCTTTGAACCGACAATGGTACGGGACATACCTCTTCCGAAGGCGTCGCTGGTTGTCGCGGTTGAGAGCGGAACCGACGTCGTTGTCCCCAATGGGCACACGACCATACATCCGGGAGATCGCCTTGTTGTCGCGAGCAGCGTCGCGACATCCGGGGACCTTCAGGATCTGTTCCGCGTTGGGGAAGCCAAGTGAGTAACGACCAGAGGCGGTACTTGCCTGCGTGGATGCCCAACCCGATTGACAGTATTGGGCTTTTCGCCGTCGAGGCGCTCGCTGTCGTGGTTATGGCTCTCGTCGCCGCTGGAGTGGCCGCTGTGGCTCTGTGGCTGTTCTGATGCAATGCTGATCAGACCCGCCGCCGACGATTTCCGGACCATCGCTGCTGCACTCGGCCGAATCCTGCTCGTTGTTGCTGGGGCAGCGCTGTTCCCCATGGCGTGGGCGCTACTCGGAGCGGAGTGGCATCCCCTCGGATCATTTGTGCTCATGGCTGGTGTCTTCGCCATTGTCGGGGTTGTGCTCGTGAGCGTTTCGTTGCAGCCATCACGCTCCATCTCCGCCGATCAGCAACATCTCGATTGGAGTCATGGCATGGTGGTTGTCGCGCTCACTTGGATTGTCGTGCCGTTGATTGGATCCATTCCGCTCCTCCTGTCCGGCCATTATGCCAACCCACTTGATGCGAACTTCGATGCCATGTCTGGCCTGACAACGACCGGACTGGCGCTTGTCCAGGACCTCGACCACTTGGCGTCATCGTTGAACTTCTGGCGTCATCTCCTCCACTTTCTGGGGGGCCAGGGCATCATCATCGCCGCGCTCGTGCTGTTCGCTGGTCGAGGTGTGACAACACTGTTTGCGGGCGAGGGAAGGGATGACCGCATGCTGCCCTCCGTTCAATCCACGGCGAAGGCGATATGGGCGGTATCTCTGCTCCACCTCACGTTTGGCCTCATCACACTCACGATCGTTGCATACGCTGCTCTGGGTTTTAGCCCAGCCCGATCGGTGTTCCACGGTCTCATGATCTTTTTCGCTGCGTTTGACACCGGCGGTTTCGCACCGCAGTCGACGAGTCTTGGCTACTACCACTCTGCCTTGTTCGAGGGGGTTACTGCTGTACTTATGGTCGCTGGGGCCTTGTCTTTCGGACTTCACTTCCGGTTGTGGAATCGGGATGCACGACGGCGACGTGCCGGTATAGGGGCCCAGTCCGGTGGACGAGATGATGCGAACTGGTGGCCGATACTACGATCGCTTGAGGTTCGGTCGATCCTCACCACCTTCGGCATAACCATGGTGCTGACTTTCTTCGGTCTCGCTGGCCTTGGCATCTACACATCGGTTTCTGGCCTATCTCGACAGGGCTTCTTCCAGATCCTCTCGGCGCACACAGGGACCGGCTTTGCAACGGTCCCCTCGCAAGAACTTGCCCTTTGGGGGGGATTGGCGTTCGGAGGAATGGCGATTGCGATGGCTCTTGGTGGCATGGCATCATCGACGGCGGGTGGCGTCAAGGCAATGAGGGTCGGAATTGTGTCGCGGGCCATCATGGATGACGTCAAGGGTGACCTCCTTCCCGAGGGCGCCCTCGTCGACGACAGTTACTATCAGTTTGGAAGGCACAGGCTGACATCTGAAGTGGCTCGATCAGCAATGATCGTCTCACTGTTATTCGTAGGGCTCTTCCTTCTCGGCGCGGGAGTAGGGCTTGCATACGGAGTACCGCTTCAGCCCGCGCTGTTCGAGTCCGTTAGCGCTGGAGCGAGCGTTGGCCTCTCGGTCGGAGTCACCTCGCCGACGATGCCCGTAGTGCTGAAGATCACCTACATGGCCGAGATGCTTCTTGGCCGCTTGGAATTCATAGCCGTATTCGTGCTGATTGGCTTCATCTATTCCTGGGTTCGTGGCAGATGATGCTGCGTCTCGTTGTCAGCTTCTCCGTCGCTCTATCACTTCTGCTCGCCTCGCCCGTATCGGCAGCTGAGGTCACCGTGTTGGAACTCGTGGCCGATGGGTCGCGGTACTCGGACGTCGAGGTCACGGTCACTGGTGAACTGATCGGTGACTACGGCAACAGAAGAGATGGTTTCACATGGACACAGCTCAACGGCGACTCATACACGCGTGCCCCGGTCGCTGACGGTGGAGAGCTGGTCGGGGCGAACGTGGGAATTGGAATCCGGGTGGATACCGAGCTGGCGGAAGGACTCGATCCGCCGGGAAGGTATCGAACTGTTGGCCCGATCGTGGTGGTGACAGGAATCTGGAAATACCACGATCCAGCACGTCAGGGAGAGACGTATCTCGATGTCACGGCTATCGAGACCGTTGTCTCTGGTCGTGTGCTGCATGAACCGCCGCTCTGGTGGGCGTTTGCGGTTGGGCTCGCACTGATGGCTGTTTCGGGAGGCCTCTGGCTGCGATACACGCGTAGGCGTGATGCGGTGGGATAGCTGGTGTCGTGGAGACTCTTGGCCGCGTCTGATGTCTGACGTCGGACTCCGTCTATAATTCCGCCGGTTTCAAGCCCTCTTCCGAACCAATACCAGGAGTGATTTCTGTGAATGCCGATGTCTGGCTCTACGTAGCTATCGCAATGGGCGTCTTGTCGCTGATCGTGGCCGCCTTTTATGGTCGTCAGGTTCTTGCCGTTTCGCCAGGAAACGACCGGATGGTCTACCTCATGGGTGTCATCCGCGAGGGGTCCATGACATTCATGAAGCGCGAATACACGGCGATTGCCGGGTTCGTGGTCGTCATGGCGATCCTGATTTACGCTCTCCTTGATTGGGGCAGGCCCTGGGGGGCCGTTGCCTATGTGTTCGGTGCCATCATCTCTGCTCTTGCGGGCTTCATTGGTATGCGGATTGCAACCGCTGCCAACGCCAGAACCGCTGAAGCTGCTCGGCAAGGTGGCACGGCACAGGCACTTCCTGTCGCATTTCGCGGAGGCGCTGTCATGGGATTCACGGTGGCAGGCCTCGGCCTCCTCGGGTTCTCTCTCGGCGTGTGGTTCTTCGGTGATGTGCTCGAGGACCCGAACTGGGTGAATATCGTCACAGCTATAGGCCTTGGAGCTTCCTCCATTGCGTTATTCGCCCGTGTTGGTGGTGGTATCTACACAAAGGCAGCGGACGTAGGTGCTGATCTCGTCGGCAAGGTTGAGGCGGGGATCCCTGAAGACGACCCTCGCAACCCTGCCACTATCGCTGACAACGTTGGGGACAACGTCGGTGACGTCGCTGGCATGGGTGCTGACCTGTTCGAATCCTACGTTGGTTCGCTCATCGCTCCAATCGCGTTTGCTGCGATCGTGTTCTCGGGCGCAGCATTCCTTCCTCAACTGATCTTCTATCCGCTGATGATCGCCTCGATTGGTATGGGGGCGTCGATCATCGGTTCGTTCCTCGTCAAGCCAAAGGGCGACCATCTCGCCAAGGCACTCCACACAGGCACGCTTGCGGCTGCAGGTCTCACAGTCATCGGTGTGGCCGCCCTCACCCCACTGATGTTCAACGATGTCGATGGGGTGAATAACTCATGGGGATTCTTCCTCGCGGTCGTCGTCGGTCTTGCGATCGGGTTGATTGTCGGCAAGATCTCCGAGTGGTATACGTCTGACCATTACAAGACGGTCAAGGGGATTGCGAAGCAATCAGAGACAGGGCCAGCAACCGTCATCCTCGCCGGAATCTCCGAGGGCATGAAGTCAGCCGCATACTCTGTGATCGTTGTTGCGTTCGGAATGGGTGCTGCCTACTGGGCTGGTGACCTGGCGATAGATGGCGGAGGGATCTATGGCGTCGCGATTGCAGCGATTGGGGTTCTTGCGACGCTCGGAATCACGGTATCTGTCGACGCCTATGGCCCGATCGCTGACAATGCTGGTGGCATCGCCGAGATGGCAAATCTTGATCCTGAGGTCCGCGAGGCCACCGACCAACTGGACGCCCTCGGCAACACGACTGCTGCCGTTGCAAAGGGGTTCGCCATCGCGTCCGCTGCAGTGACAGCTATGGCCCTGTTCTTCACCTTTGCATCCGCGGTCGGAGTCGAAGGCTTCAACATCCTTGATATCGAGGTCGTCATCGGTCTGTTTCTCGGGGGAATGTTCCCGTTCTTGTTCGCTGCCCTGACGATCCAGGCGGTTGGCAGGGCAGCATTCCAGATGATCGAAGAGGTTCGTCGCCAGTTCAGGGAAATCCCCGGTCTGCGCGAGGGCAAGGAAGGTGTCGAACCCGAGTACTCCAAGTGTGTTGATATCTCAACGAAGGCATCCCTGAGAGAGATGATCCTCCCAGGCACAATGGCTGTTGCGCTACCGCTTGTTGTCGGTTTCATATCGGTCGACATGCTCGGCGGTCTTCTCGCCGGCGCCTTGGTCACCGGTTTCCTTCTCGCCATCTACATGGCGAATGCGGGTGGAGCGTGGGACAACGCAAAGAAGTTCATCGAGGCGGGAGCATTCGGCGGCAAGGGCTCAGATGCGCACAAGGCAGCGGTTGTCGGCGACACGGTCGGTGATCCGTTCAAGGACACATCAGGCCCAGCGATGAACATCGTGATCAAGGTCATGACGATCGTCTCGCTGATCTTCGCATCTGCGTTCGTCAGCTTCGGCGGCATTCTGTAG
>JAMBLH010000058.1 GCA_023336875.1 Actinomycetes bacterium | reverse complement strand
CTGGCGGGCGCCTCTAGGGCTCGGACCAGCGTCGCTCCTACGCCTCGAATACGCCACTCAGGAACGACAACGACAGCGATCTCCGCCGAGGACGAATCTTCTGTGCCTTCATACCGTGCAATGCCGATACTGTCACCGCCATCGTCCAGTGCGAGCAGCGCCAGCCTGTACCGGTAGTCGACCTCGGCTAGATAGTGCAAATGCGGTTCGTCAGAGGGTGGCGCACCAGTGAGGAACCGGCGCCTAATGGAGTCAGCATCACCAGCAGCGAACGCGTGCCGGATCCGCGCTATGTCGGCGGGTACGATTGGCCTGATGTCGATTCGAGCACCGTCACCGAGTTCGAGCTGGTTGCACAAGTCGTGGGGATAGGCATCTGGCGGATCCACAGGGACCGCAGGAGACAGATCAGCGTCAGATTCCATCCTCAAGCCTCTCCAACAAGATGCGTCCAGTTTCTCCAAGTCGAACGCTAACGCGATGCCGCACGTCATGGCGCAATCCAAACAACCTGCAAGACTGGCATCAACAGATCGTTTTCCCAGGAGAGTCAGATGTCAGACATTGTTGAGATAGCCAGGTTCTCGGGTGAGTTCGAAGCTCAGGTGGCCCTTGCGCACCTGACATCCGAAGGCATTGAGGCGAATATAGTCACGGATGATGCTGGGGGTGCGTTCCCCAATCTCTCGATGCTCTCAGGAGGGGTACGCATCCTTGTACGCGCAGAAGACGCGCAAGCAGCGACATCGGCCATTAATGATCTCAACGCGGATTAGATGTACTACGCGTTGACGATGCTGTCGGCGCTGTCGCTCCACTGCGCCGCAACGGTATTCCCGAACAACACAACCGAGACAATTGCGACCACAGCTATCAACGCGACCAGGAGCCCGTACTCGACCATGCTTGCGCCGGTCTCGCCCTTGAGGATGTCGCGTACGGTGACTGTCGTACGCAGGTACTGCTGTCTCAGCCGATTCATCATGTTGTGATAGTACGAAGATATTTCGAGGTGCACCATAGGCCGAGCGACCCATTCCAACACTGTTCGTAGTGGCTCCAACGCGATCTGTAGCTCTCAGGTCGAGCCTCAGAAATCGCCTGCAATGGGAATCCACCCCTCATCGCCGAAGAGGAAGTCGATATCGGCGGGACCGCTGTCGTGTTCGAACTTGAGATAGAAGCGTGCTTCGGCAGACCGCAGCAGACCCATGGTGTCTGACCCGTCGCCCTGCCAATCTCCTGTGACGATCAGATCCCCTGCATCACCGAACACGTATTGCACATCGGCGCTCCCAGGCGTGTGCGAGTTGCGGAGATAGACCAAACCCGTGGAGGTCCGGTGTAGTCCGAACGAATCGACACCGTCTCCGTCGAAGTCACCTGCAATGGGCACGTCGCCCAGGTTGCCGAAGAAGAAGGCGAATTCTGCGGGCCCCAGGCCACCCTCGTTGGCTCCGAGTTCATTGATCACATAGAACTTCCCCTCACCGGGACGGTAGAGCGATACCGTGTCGCATCCGTCGCCGTTGAAGTCACCTGCGAGAGGCACATCGCCAGGGTTACCGAAGAAGAATCGTAT
>JAMBLH010000057.1 GCA_023336875.1 Actinomycetes bacterium | reverse complement strand
AGGTACACGAACCCGTCACTGGTGCGGTACAGACCGGGCGTGTCGACGCCGTCGCAATCCCAGTCACCCATGAAAGGAACGTCTCCGGGATTGCCGTAGAAGAACGACACGACATCGTTGCGCGTACGTAGGTGCCACATCCCTGTGTCAGGTACCACGACACCGACCCCATCGACGTGGGGCCCGAGACGGAAGGGGATCGTGTTCGTGTATTTGAACAGGAGGGGCTCGCCAGGGTCGAGAAGCGGCTCGGCGTAGCGAAGCTCCGGATCCGGCTCAACGCCCTCCGCCGGAACGACTTCGACGAGACTGAGAATCCTTACCTTGCCATCGACGGGATCGAGG
Source organism: Actinomycetes bacterium (assembly GCA_023336875.1). Classification (GTDB taxonomy): domain Bacteria; phylum Actinomycetota; class Acidimicrobiia; order Spongiisociales; family UBA5794; genus B3-G11. The sequence continues at coordinate 2,406 of JAMBLH010000057.1, read as the reverse complement.
TACTCAACCCGGTTGCGGTCAACCGTGGGCGGCGCGCCGGTGAAATCGAACTCCAGCCGGATCCGCCCCGCGCTGTCCGCACCAAGCTGTGGTGGCTCGACGGTTCCGACGGAATGGGTGTGGCGACCGTTCTGGACCATGATGTACGACTCGCCGGACGGGTCGACGAAGAAGCCGACAGGTATGCCCATTGGAGGCTCACCGGCTGCGGGCCCGATCGCTGTGAGATAGGGATCTCCCCCAGCCCCAGGCGACCAGGGACTTGTAAGCGGTGGCTGTTGTGATGAAGGATCGTCGGCCGTGATGTGTCGGACATCGGTCGAACTGAGCTGTGTCATCGTTCGGCCGAGGTTCGCGAGCTCTGCATTGATGTCGGAAACGGTGCTCCACAGCGAAGTCTTGTCTGCGGTCCATGTGCCGACCTCGTCAAAGAGCACAGACCCCCCGTACTGCGTGGCGGTCGGATGCCTATCGCCGTTGGCTGCTTGATAGAGGAACCACGAGAACCCCGTGTAGCCGTATACGAGACCGACCATTGCCTGCCACCGCAGGTCGGATGCGGTATGAACGCTAGTAAATCCGCTCTCCGCTCCAACGTAGGCGTTGAGGTATTGCCAGTACGGCACACCCTTCGCCAGAGCGCGGGTCCGCATCATCTCAAGCGCGGTGTAGTGGATTTCGTTGAAGAAGTAGTCCGTCATCATTAGCACATCGGCGTCGACGCTGGTCTCCCAATAGTCGAGGACTGCATCCGGATCGCTGACGTAGGGCGAGAGGTTGGCGTAGACGATTGCACCGGGGTCAATGGCTCGTACAGCTGCAATGCCCGCCTCGATCTGTACCAGCTCGGACACCGAGATTGGCTCGTCCCCGATCTGATAGCCGATGCGGCCGGGGTGTTCGGGGCCGAGGCCGCCGACGACCACGCCCGTGGACTCGAATGCGGAGACGAATGGGTCCCACACTGCTGATGTGCCGTCACTGCGAAGCCACGTGATGAAAGGGCTGGCGTTCCCTCCTTGCTGCCATCCAGGTACCTCTGCCGAACCGTCCTGCCACAGCATCGTTGCCGTGGCGCCGAAAGGCCCAAAGAAGTCAGAGACAACGGATCGCGGCGGAGATCCCATCGATGCCGACAAACCAGTGATCAGCATGGGATTGCTTCGGACCCACGCGTGGCCGCTTTGCAAGCCGGCAGTGGACGATTGTGCCTCGATCGGCCACTGGCCCTCTGACGGATCCTCTGCCGCCGCTGGCACGGCGCCCACCATGACAACTACAGCGAGTGTCATGGCGACCGTGCTGCGGATTCGACGTTGGAGCATGTGCCTGTTCTCCCCCTCTTGGAGGAATGATGCCCCGACTCGTGGTTTATCAACACCGATTACCCACCGGACGGCCGACGAAACGGGCTGCCACACCTTCGACCACGGTGCTGTGCCAGACTGATGCCATGCCACACACTCATTCATGGCCGGGCGAATACACGTACTGCCCACACTGCGCAACGGAGCTCGAAACGGCGACGATTCAGGGTGGCGAGCGGCCGAAGTGTCCATCGTGCGGCTTCATCCACTGGCGAAATCCGGGTGTCGGCGCGGCTGTTGTCGTGCTCAACGACGATGGAGAGCTGCTCATGGTGCGGAGGGGTCCGACTGCGACCAGGGCAGGGTTTTGGTCGATTCCCGCCGGGTACGTTGACTATGGAGAGGACGTACGCGAGGCCGCAGCTCGTGAACTCCTCGAAGAGACCGGCCTGATCGCTGACATCGGCGACGTCCTCCACGCTGCGTCGAATTTCCACGACCCCGCCAAGCTCACCGTAGGTATCTGGTTTGCGGGGACGGTGACCGGCGGGAGTCTTGAGGCCGGGGATGATGCCGACGACGTTGGATGGTTCAATCTCGATGCTCTCCCCCCGCTCGCGTTCACGACCGATGAAGCGCTCCTAAAGAAGCTCGGTTGACTCAACCAAGCTTCTCTGCCAAGCGCACCATCGTTCGCTGCGCCCGAATCGTCATCGGACCCAAGATCTTCCCGAGAGTCTTCAAGTCAAGTTCGGAATCCGAAATGTTTCCCTTCGGAAGCCAGTACATCTCGCGACGGTCGATGGAGAGAAGGTCGTCAGGATTCGCCAGGCCCAACGCAATCTCACGATTGGGGGCATCTGGGCGATTCGAGAGGAACGCAACCTGCAAGTTCCCTGTCGACGCTGCAACGGCGGTTGTCGAGAACGGCTGCTTTGCAGCAATCTCGGCAACCTCGGCCGCGCTGCGCACGAAAGTTGGCACCGCGAACCCAAGCCTCTCGCCGAGGCTCTGCTCGATCTGGAGTTCCAGATCAGGTGCCGGCTTTCGACCTGATTCAAATACGACATTTCCACTCGCGAGGAATGCAGAAACCTGT
>JAMBLH010000056.1 GCA_023336875.1 Actinomycetes bacterium | reverse complement strand
ATCTGCCAGATCTCGACGGCCCTCACGACCCGACGGGCATTCTGAACATCGACTACGTTGGACGCTTCAGCGTCGATGCCAAGCAACGTGGATCGCAGTCTCTCCAGTGGCACTGCCTCGAGCTCTTCCCGAATCTCTGAGTCGGTCGGCTCGAACGTCATCGGATCCACGAGAGACCGAAAGTGAAGCCCCGATCCTCCGACGATCAGAATCCGCTCACCACGGCTCCGTGCTGCCAGAAGTACGTCGCGGCCGCGTTTCTGAAATTCCATCACGGAGAATTCGTCGCTTGGATCAGCAATGTCGATCATGTGATGACTGATCTGTTCCCGAACCTCCACCGACGGTTTGGCAGTGCCCACATCCATTCCCCGGTACACCTGCATGGAGTCAACCGACAGGATCGAAGCCCCGAACAGCTTGGCGGCATTCTCGGCAATCGAGGACTTCCCAGTCGCGGTCGGTCCAAGGATTGCTACAACGTTCAGGAGACCGTGCTCCCGTCGAGATAGTGCGGTGCCGCTCTCGTGATCTCGACGTTGTACATGGTACCCGGCTCCCATGTACCCACCACGTGGACGAGGCGGTTGCCACGCGTCCTCGTCGCAGCAACAGAGCCGTCACGCTTCGACGGTCCCTCAACCATCACTTCAGATATCGTGCCGACCTGTTCCTGGTTCCTTTCAAACGTGATGCGATTCTGGAGCGCAACCAGACGGTCGAAACGCTGCTGGATGGTGTCCCGGTCAACCTGGTGCTGCATCTCAGCAGCGGGAGTTCCTGGCCGTGGAGAGAATTGGAACATGAACGCGTTGTCGAACCTCGCAGCCTCGACAACGGCCAACGTTGCTTCGAAGTCCTCTTCTGTCTCGCCTGGGAAGCCGACGATGACGTCCGTTGATGCCGCAAGGTCTTTGACTATGGAGCGCATCATCTCAAGTTTTTCAAGGAACCGTTCAGCCGTATAGCCGCGATGCATTGCAGCCAGCACTCGGTCCGAACCTGATTGCAGGGGAAAGTGGATCTGTTCGCAGACCGCCTCGGTCTCGGCCATCGCCAACGCCACATCCTCCCTGAAATCCTTGGGATGTGGGCTCGTGTAGCGGATGCGCTCGATGCCGGCTACCTCCCCGACGCGCCTCAGCAGGTCTGAAAACAATGGTTTATGACCGTTCAAATCGAGATCTCTGCCATACGAGTTCACGTTCTGTCCGAGGAGTGTGATCTCCTTCACACCGGTGCTTGCAAGTGCCTCGATCTCTCTGATGACGTCCCCTGGCCTTCGGGAGATTTCTCGGCCCCGAACGATCGGAACGATGCAGAAGGTGCACGAATTGTTGCATCCGATCGTGATCGTGACCCATGCGGAATGATCCGACTCGCGAAGAACGGGTAAACCGCTTGGGATGTCGGTCACGGTCCTGGTCTCGTCCCATATCTCCGTGATGGGGCCCCACTCCTCAGCGTGATCCAGGAGGTCGATCACGCGATGTACGTTGTGAGTTCCGAACACGACGTCAACCCAGCCGGCCCGCTCCTGGATCATGTCTCGATCTTTTTGCGCAGCACACCCACCAACCGCGATTCTGAGATCCGGGTTCTCGATCTTGAACCGTTTGAGAGATCCGAGGTAGCCGTAGAGCTTGGTGTCTGCGTTCTCCCTGATCGTGCAGGTATTGAGCACTATCAGATCAGCTGCTTCGGCGGAATCGACAGCTCTCATGCCATCACTCTCCAGGAGACCCGCAATACGTTCCGTGTCGTGCGCATTCATCTGGCAACCGAAGGTCCGGATGAAGAAGCGCTGGCCCTCACGCGTGCGAGGTCTTACCTCTTTGATGCCCGGCATCCCGAGCGCCGTGACCTGGGTCATGCTGCCCCATTTTTTCCTGCCCTAACGGGCATAGTCCTTCGCTCGGTACTCACGAATGACCGTGACCTCGATTTGGCCCGGATACTGTAGGTCCTGTTCGAGTCTTTTCGCTATGGACCTTGCCAGGGACTTTGATGCCATGTCGTCGAGCGTGCCGGGATCGACAATGACGCGAACCTCACGGCCTGCCTGTAGCGCGAACGCCCTCTCGACGCCATCGAATTCCATCGCAATGGTCTCGAGGCGTTCAAGCCGCCGCACGTACGAGTCCAGCGCTTCGCGTCTTGCACCTGGTCGAGCGGCCGACACCGCGTCGGCCGCTTGTACAAGCACTGCCGTCAATGTCCTGGGTTCAACCTCATTGTGATGCGCTTCAATGGCGTGCACGATCGCAGCGTCCTCACCGAAGCGGCGAGCGATCTCTGCACCGATAAGAGCGTGTGAGCCCCCCACCTCATGGCTTACCGCCTTCCCGATGTCGTGGAGAAAAGCGGCGCGCTTGACCTCGACTTCATCGATACCGAGCTCCGCGGCCAACATCCCACCGATGTGGGCCGACTCCACAAGGTGATTGAGTACATTCTGTCCATAGCTCGATCGATACTTGAGTCGACCGAGCAACGTAACGAGCTCCGGGTGTATGCGAGTGAGACCAACCTCGAGCATTGCCCACTCACCGGAGTCCTTGATCGATTGCTCGACCTCATCCTTCGCCTTCTCGTACGCCTCCTCGATCGATGTGGGGTGAATCCGACCATCTTCCACAAGACGGGTCAGCGCCAAACGCGCCACCTCGCGTCGCACGGGGTCGAACGTCGACACCGACACGGACTCGGGTGTGTCATCGACGATGAGGTCAACACCGGCAACGGATTCGAAGGTTCGAATGTTGCGTCCGTCACGTCCGATGATTCGGCCCTTCATATCGTCAGATGGCAGCGGCACTACAGATGTCGTCGTCTCTGAAACAACTTCTGAGGCAACCCGCTGGATCACGGTTGCAAGAATTCTGCGGGACCTTCGGGACGCTTCCTCTCTGGCCCTAGTTTCGACATCGCGCACAAGCACCATGGCGTCACGTCTCGCCTCATCCTCGACCTTCTCGAGAAGGTCTTCTTTTGCGGCCCGCGAGTCGAATCCTGCGAGAGCCTCGAGCTCGAGGCGTGCGTCCTCCTGGGACCTTGCCGCCTCGAGGGCGACCTCCTTGGCTGCCCGCTCCGAGTCGATCAGAAGTTCCTCGCGTTGTGCCAGATTTGCGGCCCGCTGTTCGAGTGTCGCTTCTCTCTGTTCGAGCGTTGCGTCCTTCGTATCTATCTCTACGCGGCGATGCTCGAGTGTTGCGTCCTCGCGATCCCTGTACGTCTCGGCCAGAGTTCGTGCATCCTCCTCAGCCCGGGCGAGAATTCGTTGAGCGTCGATTCGGGCGTCGCCAATGAGTTCATCAGGTGCTGGCGGGACTTTCACGAGCCGTCGTCCGATAAGAAGTCCCCCGAGGAAGATCGCGGTGACAACCAGCCCTGGGATGAGCAGACTCAGCATCTGTTCCATTGCGGTCCTCGTTCCTCTGATGTTCGAAACGAGACGTGCCGAGCCACGGAAGGCTCGGCACACGCACGACATACCTGGGCAAAGGACGATTCCGTCCTATGTCACCGTGGATCTCGTGTTGGATCGATCATGTCTCGAAGTCTCAGATTTCAGTAGTTTTGTGTGCCGCCTTCGATGCTACCCCATCGCGACCGGTTTCATGAACGCGAAAACACGATTCCTCAAGATTCTTCGTCCGGGGCCGCGATCTCGACCTCCTCGAGGTCCGCTTCGTCGCTGTCGTCGGTGTCATCCGTTATGACGCCGACCGCTCGAAGAACTTGATCCTGTAACTGCAACGCCACATCGGGGTTCTCACGCAGGTACTGCTTCGCCTTTTCACGGCCCTGGCCGAGTTGGTCACCGTCGTACGTGTACCAGGCGCCCGCCTTGCGCACGATGCTGTGTTCCGCCGCTACATCGATCAGGCTTCCTTCTCTCGAGATACCCTCACCGAACATTATGTCGAATTCTGCAAGGCGGAACGGCGGTGCAACCTTGTTCTTTACGATCTTCGTCCGCACCCTGTTCCCTATGTTCTCCGTGCCCACCTTGATAGCCTCGATGCGACGGATGTCGATCCGTACGCTCGAATAGAACTTGAGGGCCCTACCGCCAGGGGTTACCTCAGGAGATCCGAACATGACACCTATCTTCTCTCGCAGCTGGTTGATGAAGATCGCGGTCGTGTCCGAGCGGTTTATCGTTCCTGCGAGTTTGCGCAGGGCCTGGGACATCAGACGGGCCTGGAGTCCCATATGGGTATCGCCCATGTCACCTTCGAGTTCGGCGCGAGGGACGAGAGCTGCGACCGAGTCGATTACGACAACATCGAGTGCGCCCGACCTGATGAGCATATCTGCAATCTCAAGGGCCTGTTCCCCAGTGTCCGGCTGAGAGATCAGCAATTCGTCGATGTCGACACCGATAGCCTTTGCGTAGATGGGGTCGAGTGCATGCTCTGCATCTATGAAGGCCGCATCGCCGCCGTTTCTCTGAGCCTCGGCAATGATGTGGAGGGCGAGGGTTGTCTTGCCTGACGATTCAGGTCCGAAAATCTCAACGACGCGCCCACGAGGTACACCGCCTATGCCCAGGGCAAGATCGAGTGACAAGGCGCCCGTGGGAATCGCAGCGATCTTACGAACCTCATCCGCGCCAAGACGCATGATCGCGCCCTTGCCGAACTGACGCTCGATCTGATCCATTGCGATCTCGAGGTTCTTTTCACGGTCGGTCTGTTCTGGAGCCATATGCGTTCCCTTTCATCGATTACCGCCAAGGTACCGAGTGCCTGTGACAGGTTACGTCGCGAATCACACGGTTGACATTCAATGCCCTAGGAGAGAGCATACCCGAACATGTGTTCGATGCACGTATTTACGCTGACGTAAGAACGGCATTCAAACAAGGGGGAGGGTGTCAAGGGTGTCATAGCGAGGGCCGTTGGTGCGCAGCAGGGTGATAGCTCGCACCTTGATCGGGACCCGAAACTCTCCGAGTGCAGCGAAGAGAGAGCGGACGTCAAGAGCGGGGCGAAGCCGGGACAACGTCAGGTGCGGCACATAGGGTCTATCCTCGGGTTCGAAGCCGGCGTCGATGGCAGCCTCCTCACACACGCCTGCGAGGTGACCGAGAATGTCTGTCGGATCGTCCACGGCTGCGAAGACCACGCCAGCTCGGGAAGGTCGGGGAAACGCGCCGAGGCCTTCGCACCAAACTCGACTCGGCGATGCGCTGACCGTGTCCGAGAGTCTGTGCATCACCAGATCTGTCTGAGGATCACCACATTCACCGAGGAATCGCAATGTGATGTGCCAATTCTCCGCCGGCGGTCTCCGCCCAGGAATCGGTCTGCCTGAATTCGCGTCTGAGAGAGCGTGCGATAGTGAATGACGCTCTTCGCTGCTCAGATCTGCTGCAAGGAACGCGTGTCCGCTCACGACTCGAGGATCGCTCTGAGCACCAGGTGAAGCGCTCCCGTCGCGGTGTACGTCCTCACACGCTCTCTGTCGCCCGGCAGGTGGAGCGTCCTCACAATCGACCTGGTTGGCGTGGCAACAGCAACTATCATCGTACCGACGGGCTGCTCGAGTGGCTCGGGGCCAGCTGAGCCTGTTACAGCAACCGCGACGTCTACACCAAGAACGGAGCGAGCTCCCAGCGCCATGGCCTCAGCCGTTGCTTCGGACACAACTCCGTGATCCTCGATCGTTGACTCAGGCACACCCAGGATGCTTGTCTTGAGGTCCGACGCATATGCAACTACCGATCCGCGGAAGGTAGCACTGGCACCGGGGAGGCTGGTCAGACGACGACCCACAAGTCCGCCGGTCGCGGATTCGGCCGTTCCAATGGTCCATCCTCTCGTTTCGAGCTCTCTCCTGATGACTCTCTCGATCGTTTCGTCGTCAACGCCAAAGATCCGCTCTCCGATCCGCTTCCTCACCTCGCGTTCGACGGGTGCAATCAGCAATCGAGCGTTTTCATCGGATTCGGCAAGGGCTGTGACCCGAATCCTGATCTCGCCTGCCGACGCGAGGAATGCAATGGTTGGATTCGTTGAGCTGTCGAAGAGGTCCTGGAGTTCCTCGCCCACTTTGGCCTCCGACATTCCCCAGCTACGTAGCACCCGGCTCACCACAACTCTGCCTTCGCCCTCCTGCTCGCGGAGGAACGGAAGCACCAGCTCGTCGACCATGTCAAGCATCTCGACAGGGACGCCTGGGAGCGCAAACACCCAGCAGGAACCGATTTGTATTCGAAAGCCAGGAGCAGATCCCTTCGGGTTCACGACGATATGTGCACCCTCAGGGCGGAAGGCTTGCCGGAGATTCGACTCAGGAAAAGCTCTGTCTGGCCTGAGTCGGTTCCACCTATCCCTCAGCACCTGCTCGTAGGTCTCGTCGTACACAAGAGCCACGCCAGCAACCGCCGCTACGGCGTCACGGGTGATGTCATCTGCCGTGGGTCCAATGCCGCCCGTGATGATGAGTGCGTCGGAACGCTCGGTCGCCCTGACGATTGCCAACTCCATACGACTGGCGTTATCGCCAACCACCGCCTGATTCAAATGCGTGAATCCGCTCTCAGCGAGGCGCGTCGCTATCTCTTTTGCATTCGTGTTGGTTATCTGACCAAGCAGCAATTCGGTGCCTACGGCAAGCGTTTCAACGATCATTCCGCCACCACCATCGCCGAAAGATCAGTTCCGTAGGCGCCAGCGACCGTCGCGGTCACCCACTCCCCCGGCTGGCCCTCATCGAGCAGGATCAGCCCATCGATCTCGGGTGCCTCCCTGTAGGACCGGCCAACGGGCTGCCCATCTTCGACCTGATCAACAAGGATTCTCAACGTCCGACCGACAACGCTGCCGTTTCGTGCTGTTGTGATCTCATCCTGAACCTCCTGGACATACCGCATGCGCTCGGAGATAAATGCGGACGGCACTTGATCTGGCATCGTCGACGCGTCCGTTCCTTCTTCGGCCGAATACGGGAAGAAACCTGCCCAATCGAGTTGCGCGTCAGTGAGGAACTCGACAAGCTCCTCGACGTCATCATCGGTCTCACCCGGATACCCGATGATGAAGCTCGATCGAGTTGCTGCAGCTGGAGCTGCCTTTCGGATTCGTTCGATCAAGTCAAGGTGACGTTCTCCACTTCCTGGTCGTCTCATCGATCGGAGAAGCTTCGGAGATGAGTGCTGGAGGGAGAGGTCGAAGTAGTCAGCGATCGTCTCATGGCCAGCCATCAGGTCGATGAGTCCCTGTCGAATCTCTTTCGGGAACAGATAGTAGAGACGCAGCCGCCCAAGGCCATCCACGGACGCGGCTCGTTCGACGAGGCGCTCGATGCTCCCCGCGTCGTTGTCCCGCCCGTATGCGGCGAGATCCTGGGCAACGAGCACAATCTCCTGAACACCCTGTGCAACCAACCCCTCGACCTCAGCCACGATGCCATCGCCTGTCCGTGACCGTTGTTTCCCACGGATGAGCGGGATCGCGCAGAAGGCACATGTCTTGTTGCACCCCTCAGCAACCTTCACGTAGGCAAAAGGTGTCGTGGGTGTTGGTCGCTTCACGGCATCGAGAATGTCCATGTGCGAGCGACGTAGGCCTGTGAACGCGACGGGTTGCCAGCCCGTCATCGCGTCGAGTTCGTCGAGCAGCTCGGGATATCGATCGAGCCCTATCACAGCGTCAGCCTCAGGAAGGGCGTTGACCAGTTCTTTTTCGTAGCGCTGCGCCATGCATCCCACAATCACAAGTTTCGCATCATCGCGCTTGGCTTCCGCAAGACTGAGGATTGTGTCGATTGACTCTCTGCGTGCGTCCTCGATGAATGCGCACGTGTTCACCATGACCACATCAGCAGTCTCTGGATCAGCAGCATCAGCGTACCCCGAGTCGTCGAGGACGGCGGCGATCTTGTCTGAATCGACCTGGTTCTTTGAGCAGCCGAGCGTCGTCAGCCAGACAGTGGGTGCGGACATTGGCTGGAGTGTACGATGACCGCGCCTGACTGCGACGAGCGTGATGCGCAGATGTCACACAGGCAGCGGATCAGTCGAGCGCAACCATCTCCCCGACACGCTTGCGGAACTGAATCCGTTCCGTGTACCCAGCAGATCGTGCGAACTCAACCGCCAGATCACGATCGCGCGCCGTGTGGTCAGGGACATGGGCATCCGATGCGAGAGTGATCGGTACACGGTGGCTATGGAAACGCTTGAGCAGCGGCTCCGCTGGATACATCTCTGCCGCTGGTTGAAACATCCCAGCCGTTGACACCTCAACCGCTGTACCTCCCCTGCCAGCGGCAACGGCCAGTTCCTCATAGAGGTCCATTGGTGCTTCGGGGAGTCGAAGACCCTGCTTCTTGATCACATCAGCATGTGCAAGCACATCGAAGAGTCCAGACGCGGCAAGCTCTGTCTCCTTACGGAAGTACTCCTCATACGACTGTTGTGGTCCACGACGGTCAAATTCGAATGCCTGATCCCGAAGATCCACGCCCCATGCTCCAAGCCAATGTGTTGAGGCTATGAGGAAGTCAAATGGATACTGGTCCAGGTACTCCGCAACAGGCTCAGCTGTGTCAGGAAAGAAGTCGACCTCGAGACCGAGCAATACTGGGAGGCCCCGGTCCTTGGCATCAACGACTGCCTGGACATATCGTTCGAGTGAGAGAACCCGCTCGGATCGCACATAGGATTTCGTGTATTCCCTCAGATCCTTGCGAGGATCAGCGCTCCACCATTTTCCAAGAAGCGGCCTTGACTCAACGCACCGATAAAGATGCTCGGTGAACCCGATCTCTTGCGCTCCCCTTGCAAGGGCCACTTCGACGTAGGCCTCGATATGGTCGATCGGATACTGACCTGGAGGCGGCCCGATACCGTCATAGGGCCCATGTTTGTGGAGATGCACGTGGTAGTCGCCCATGGTATTGACGGTAGTCCCATCTGAGTGGGATCGATCCATCAGTCGGCTTCAGGGACCTTGACGCCTCGATCGCTCAGCGTGCCCTTGATGATCCCGATACGCGCCTTGATTCTGGGCAAACCGTATGCGTCATCGATTCCCTTGTTTATCTGGACACCGCCAAGGTTCCCCATCTCACCGGACATCGAACCACCGCCGGCTTGCTTTACCAGGTCGATCCGCTTTCCCTCGATCGATTGCATCTGGCTTCTGAGCGCGCTGAGCTCTCTGAGCATGTCGTCGTCTGAGCGCTCGAAATCGATCATCTCTGCGAAGTTAGCGGCCTCGGCCCTGAGCTTCGCCCGTTCCTCGATCAATCGATACTTCTCGGCGAAAGCGTCATCGGGAATGTCGAGAAGCCTCATCTGAATATCGGCGAGCCGCGCTACGACCCGTGTTACGTCTGCACTGGTGTCAGGCATGGCAGAACGCTACCACTGAGAGGCGTTTCCCCATGCGAT
>JAMBLH010000055.1 GCA_023336875.1 Actinomycetes bacterium | reverse complement strand
GACACAACAGGGATGATCGTAGGGCTCCACGAGCCTGATACGTCCGAATAGCGCGACATGAAAATCACGCTACTCGGCACCGGAGGCCCCCGCCCAGATCCGATGAGGTATGGCCCGGCCACTCTCGTTCAGGCATCGCGGCTGTCGCTGCTGTTCGACGCAGGACGAGGCGCCGCTACTCAGCTTGCGAGAGCTGGCATCCGCGTGGAGGATCTTGATGCCATCTTCATCACGCATCACCACTTCGATCATATCGGCGGATTGGCTGACCTCATAATGGCTGCATGGAACAACGGTCGAACCGTTCCACTACTTGTCGTTGGTCCCCTTGGCACTGACACGATCATCGAGGGCATGCTCGAGCATGTGTATGCACGAGACATCAATTTCCGGATCGCTGAGGAATGGGCGCATGGACGCAAGCTGGATCACCCGAGCGAGATGCTCGACGTGCGAGTAATAGTGAGTCAACGCATCGATCTGCCCCATGGGGTCGAGGTGACCGTCGGACAGGTCGAACACGGCTCCAAGGGAATCGAACTGTCCCTGGAGGAGTGGTCCGCCTCCGCATATCGTGTGTCGGCAGAGGGACGTACTGTGACGATTTCGGGTGACGCAGTCGAGGGCCTCGAACTCGGGGTCCTTGCCGCCAATTCTGACGCACTGGTGATGTGCGCCTACCTCGCAAAGGATGAGATCGTGACTCCCGAGGAGAGGTTCCTCACAGACAAGGTCATCGCAGGTGCCCCACAGGCAGCCGCAATCGCGACCGAAGCCAACGTCGCGCTACTCATACTGACTCACATCCGCGAGAAATCGGATGAAGAAACTGAACGCATGCGTTCCGAGGTTACTGCTGTGTTTCCCGGCGAAGTGATCGTTGGATACGACCTCCTCGTTGTCGACATTCCCTAACGCCGCGCCCTGATGTGGAAGAAGTGCCAGTGTTTGTTTACGCTGTCGGCCCCATAGGGACCGTCGTGATCACGCTCATCGATCTCGAGCTCGCTGAAGTCTGAGAACGTCTGCTCGATCCATCGACGGTCGACCGACGCCACATGTGGATCTGATGCCCAGTCGTCGTTCGCACCAAAGAACTGGCCGACGAACCCACCGCCAGGAACAACAGAGGCCAGTACGTTCGTCACCGCAGCATCGAAGTCGTCGCCTGCGAATGGGAGTGAGAATTGGGCGTATACGAGGTCGGCTGGGGGAAGAGCAATCGTATGGAAGGATCCCGTGGCGATTTCAAGTCGCTCTCGCACGCTCTGCGGTGTTCGCTCCTCGAGGAATCGTCGGCTCGCAGGCTCAGCGTCGAGGGCGAATACCCTCCATCCCCTGGACAGAAGGTCACGCGCATCGGCCCCTCCGCCACTACCGACGTCGATCGCAAGCCGACCTGCACCGACATTGCCGTTGACGTACTCCATTGCGGAGTGGAAGTACTCAAGCGGTCCTCGGGACGCCGTTGCCTCACAGAACGCCTCCCACGAATGGTCCTCGAATTCGGATGCACCCATGGCCCCAAGCCTAGGTGGTGCACTCAAGGACGGTACGATTGTCCGGTCGGCGAAGGAATGCGAGAACCCCATGCACGCGTTCACTTTCCTTGCATGTACGTACAACCTTTGGGGGACCGCCCGCTGGGACGGGCGTCGACGACCTCTGGAGCGATTCCTTGCGGTGAACGAGCCAGACATTCTCTGCGTCCAAGAATTGACGAAGGAGGCAGGAGCGCTGATCGAGGCAACGCTTCCTGCGATTCGAGGTGTTGACGATCCGTTCCCCGGCTGGACCGAGGAGGGGAACATATTCTGGAATTCCGAGCTGTTCGAGATCGAAGAGTATGGCGCACGTGACATCGGGATGCTCGAGGAATCACGACGTCTGTTCTGGGTTCGGCTTGCCACCACAGTGGGCAGCACAGTCGTTGTGGCAACCGCCCATTTCAGTGAGACGGGCAACACAACAGAAGTCAACGAGCACTTCAACGTGCGCGTGGGACAGGCCAAAGCAGGTGTGGCCACGCTCGATGAAGTTGTTCAGACGCGAGAGCCCGTGCTCTTCATGGACGACTTCAATGACTACATCCACCCACTTCGGGTCCTGCGCGACGGAGGATTCGATGACTCCTTCAACGCCCTCGGGCGTGAGACTCCCGTCACCTATCCAGCCCTGCCGCTTGCACACCAACCACCGGAACTTCCCGACTGGATGATGCACCGCGGCCCCATCCGGCCAACACTCACAAGCGTCATCGATTTCTACTTCGAAGAGACCCCACCGTCCGACCACAAGCCAATCATGACCACCTACCAGCTCGTGTAACGACTAGCCCTCTGCAGTCAGTTCCTCGTCATCAGGCACCGTTTCGGGTTGAGGCGACAAGAACGTTGGTGGCCCGACGAGCGTTCGCTTCTCCTCTCTCTTCTGCACGTACCAGATCCAGACCCATCCACCGATGAAGGCAGCAATGGAGATCCAGCCGTTGCGGCTCAGTCCGAAGAGGCGGAATGACGTGTCGGTGCGCAGCAGTTCCATGACAAAACGGATGAAGCTGTACATGACGATGTAGAGGCCAAACGAAGCTCCCTTGGCCAACTTCCCCCGCTTCTCGAGCCAGAGGATCGTCGGCACGAGGATGAGGGCATTCCACACTGCCTCGTACAGGAAGGTTGGATGGAAAGTCTCGAACTGCTCGTATCCGGCAGGCCTCTGCGAGGGGTCGATAATCACCGCCCACGGGAGATTGGATGGCGTTCCGAAGAGCTCTTGATTGAAGTAGTTTCCGAAGCGGCCGATCGCCTGAGCGAGGGGAATACCGACAGCCGCTGCGTCACCGAACGAGAACAGGTCGCCACCTCGCTTGTTGACGAGATAGATGACCGCCAGGGCGCCGAAGAAGAGACCCCCGTAGAGAGCAAGTCCTCCCTCCCATATATAGAAGACCGCCCAAGGTCGACCAACGAACCGGTGGGTGTGCGTAAATACGTAGCCAGCGCGTGCACCAAGAAACCCAATGATGATGGCCCAGATGGCGACTGACTCGAATAGCTCACCGCTTCCGCCAAAACGCTCGTAGCGCTTCTTCGACACGACGATTGCAACGATGACGCCGATCGCGATGAGAATCCCGTAGAAATAGATCGTCAGAGGACCAAGCTCGAGTACGTTCTGGGAGGGTGATGGGATCGCGGCGACGAATGTCACGAGTAACGCTCCTTGAACTCCTGGAACGCCTCCCAGGCCTTTGGTGCATATATCGTGCCGGGCCCGCCGTTCATGAGAATCGTTACCGAGAGCATTTCTGCGTACTGGTCATCGGTCGCCCCAAGACGCGCAGCGCCCCGTGCATGGGCGGCAATGCACCCCTCACACCCATCCGAGACCGCTATTGCAACTGCCATCAACTCCTTGATGGCAGGCGACAGTGCACCATCGGTGAACGCCGCCTTGTGCATGTCCCTGAAACCGGCGTAGCTATCAGGGATGAGCTCCCTCAGCTCCTTCGTGCCTGCGGCAGTCGATCTGGAAATATCGTGATAGTGGCCCAAGAGCCCTCCTCTTTTGTCAGGATGCTACGCCACTATCCAATATTGCGTGCAGATAAACCGTGTATCCTGACCGACTCTGGGTGCCAACCTGACCGTGGACCCGGCTATTCCTGAGGAGAGGCACACGTGGATGCAAAGAAGCGCTTGTATGACGAGTTCGCGAGGCACGAGCCAGAGCTGCTCGAGACTTCGAGGTGGATGTACGACAATCCGGAGCTGGGGAACAAGGAGTTCAGGACCTCGGCGAAGTATGTCGAGATCCTCTCTGCCAACGGGTTCGATGTCGAGTACCCGGCGTACGACTTGGAGACAGCCTTCGCAGCTCGGATAGGTTCGTCAGGGCCCGAGGTCGTGATCTGCGCAGAGATGGACGCTCTCCCTGAGGTGGGCCATGCGTGTGGCCACAACATCATTGGCATGGCGGCCATCGGTGCTGGCCTCGCCCTCGCACCTCTCGTGGAGGATCTCGGCTTCCGCCTCACGGTTCTCGGCACGCCAGCCGAGGAGACCATCGGTGGCAAGGTCGACCTCATCAACGCCGGAGCGTTCAGGGACATCGCTGCGGCAATGATGATCCATCCGGCTACGAGGGACGTCGTTGATCCCGAATTCCTTGCCATTTCGCACATAAGCGTCGAGTTCTTCGGACACGAGGCTCATGCATCCTCATCACCCGATCTTGGGATCAACGCCCTTGACGCTGCAGTTCAGGCCTACGGAAACGTCTCGACACTCCGTCAGCAGTTGCGTGAAACAGATCGTGTCCACGGCATCATCACAAACGGCGGCGCAGCTCCCAACATCATCCCTGGCTACACATCCATGAGCTGGGGAATCCGGGCGCCAACAGACGAACGCCTTGATGAGATATATCCAAGGGTCATCCGGTGTTTCGAGGCAGCAGCCCTCGCAACCGGCTGCAGGATGGAGATCAAGAAGGTGGGGCATCGGTACAAGGACATGCGTTCGGATCCTGTCATGGCAGAACTGTATGCGCAAAACTCTGAGCGCGTGGGTCGCAAGATGAACTTCTTCGGGGACCTACCACCAGCCACCTCCGGATCTACGGACATGGGCAACGTTGCCTACGAGTGCCCAACGATCCATCCCATGCTCGACCTCTACGGCTACCCAATCGTCAATCATCAGAGAGAGTTCGCGGCCCTCACGATCACCGAGGTCGGTGATCGGGCCATTCGCGATGGCGCGCTGGCCATGGCAGGAACGATCGTTGATCTCGCCGAAGGCGACAGGTGGGAAGAGTTACAGTCAGGTTGAAAGGCCAGGGAGCCCGATGATGCGAGTCGAGGATCGTGACTGGTCACTGACAACATCTGAGGAAGCAGAGAATCTGCTGGAATCACCACCTGAAGGTTTGAGCGCGGCGGAGGCGGCCCAACGCCTCACCACCTTCGGCCCGAACGAGATCGTTGAAGCCGCTGGCCGGACACGACTCCAGATCCTTGTTGCCCAATTCAATGCCGTGCTCACCTATGTTCTGCTGGGAGCGGCCGTCATCTCCCTGGTTCTCGGTGACTGGATTGAGACCATCGCCATTCTCGCGATCGTAGTTCTGAACGCGGTCATGGGATATGTCCAGGAGAGCAAGGCCGAAGAGGCCATGGCCGCGCTCCAAAAGATGGCAGTGCCGGAGGTGACGGTGCGCCGCAGTGGTGAGGTATGCGAGGTCTCCTCCGAAGATCTCGTTCCCGGAGACCGGGTTCTACTTGAGACTGGCAACATCGTCCCTGCCGACGGACGGTTGGTCGAGTCGTCAAACCTCAGGGTTGAGGAGGCTCCTCTCACGGGTGAGTCCGAGCCCGTCTCGAAGCGATCCGACGAGACGTTCGAGTCAACGCGAGCCCTCGCCGAACGCCGCAACATGGCCTACTCGGGCACCACCGTCACCATGGGGCGGGCCGTACTACTGGTCACCGATACAGGCATGTCGACCGAGATCGGCAAGATCGCCTCTCTGATCCAATCCGTTGAAGATGATCGGACACCGCTTCAGAACAGGCTTGACAGTCTCGGGAAGGTCCTCGCCGTCGCTGCAACGATCCTCGTGGCAATCGTGTTTGTGCTTGGACTGATCCGGGGCGAGGACATTGAGACGCTCCTGCTCACGTCTGTGAGCCTCGCTGTTGCAGCAATACCTGAGGCGATGCCCGCTGTCGTCACAATCGCCTTGTCACTCGGGGCACAACGCATGCTCAAGCGAAGAGCATTGATCCGCAGCCTTCCTGCGGTGGAAACGCTTGGATCGGTAAACGTCGTTTGCACCGACAAGACGGGGACGCTCACCGAGAACCGCATGACTGCTGTCGTCCTCGACGTGGCCAATCACCATCATTTCCTAGATGACGACCCCCCAGATGCGGTACTTCCAACCGTCGAACTCGCCATCACGGCAGGCACATTGTGCAACGACGCTGCCCTTGTTTCAGGCGATTCCGGCTTCAAGGCCATAGGTGACCCAACCGAGGGCGCGCTTGTGGTTGCTGGTGCCAACGTTGGCCTCCTCAAGAACGAACTCGAGGCCGCTCTGCCGAGAGTCGGAGAAGTCCCTTTCGACTCCGAGCGCAAGCGCATGACGACCATCCACAGGCTCCCCGCGGACATCTCGACCCTACCCACGAATCTCAGAGAACTCTCTGAGGTCCTCGCAGGGGCAGACCTACCCACATTCGTTGCATTCACCAAAGGTGCGATCGTTGGATTGGTGGGTCGATCTGACCGAGTCTGGGTCGGGGATGCTGCAGTGCCGATCGACTCCGAGTGGACCCAGCGAATCACCGATGCAGAGGAGGCGCTCGCCGGATCGGGTATGCGGGTGCTCGGGCTGGCGGTACGACCAATCGATGAGTGGGACGATGGAGATCGAGAGGTCGAGAATGACCTGATCTTCGTCGGGATGCTCGGCCTTATCGATCCTCCACGCGAAGCGGTTCCCGGTGCGATTGCCGAAACTCTGGCGGCTGGGATTCGACCGATCATGATCACGGGTGACCACCCACTGACCGCGCGACACATCGCCCAGAAGATCGGCATTACCGACTCAGATCGTGTAGTTCTCGGGCCGGAACTCGATGCGATGAGCGAGAGTGAGCTCGCCGCGACAGCACAGTCGGTGGACGTCTTCGCGAGAGTGTCGCCGGAGCACAAGCTCACGCTCATCTCCGCACTCCAGGACCACGGAGATCTGGTTGCCATGACCGGCGACGGTGTCAACGACGCACCAGCCCTCAAAAAGGCCGACATTGGCGTTGCGATGGGCATCACGGGAACCGATGTCTCCAAGCAGGCGTCTGACATGGTGCTGCTCGATGACAACTACGCAACCATCGTTGCTGCGGTCGAAGAGGGTCGAGTGATCTATGACAACATACGCAAGTTCATCAAATACCTCCTTGCCTGCAATACCTCTGAGATCCTGGTGATGGTGATAGGGCCCTTCCTCGGCATGCCTCTCCCCCTCCTGCCACTCCAGATACTCTGGATGAACCTCGTGACCGATGGTCTCCCTGCACTTGCGCTCGGCGTAGAGCCCGCAGAGGACGATGTGATGGACCGTCCACCCCGCTCCGCTTCTGAGACGATCTTCGGTGAGGGCACTGCTGTCTTCATCGGTGTGTTCGGCCTGATTATGTCCGTCATCACGCTCGGCATCGGGTGGTGGATGTGGAACGGTGGCGATGACGCCTGGCAATCAGTGTTGTTCACTGCCCTGATCTTTGCCCAGCTCGGGCTGGCCCTTGAGGTCCGGTCGGAGAAGAGGTCCATCTTCAGCATTGGATTGTTCACCAACAAGGCAATGCTCGTGGCCGTCGGCGTCGGCATTGCGGCGCATCTTGCAATCCTGTATGTGCCGTTCCTCCAGAGAGTATTCGGCACCGTGCCCCTCGATGCAGCCCATTTCGCCGTTGCAACTGCAGGAGCGATCCTGCTCATGGCAGTGGT
>JAMBLH010000054.1 GCA_023336875.1 Actinomycetes bacterium | reverse complement strand
GGCAGGTCCGCAAAGTGGATGGGTACGAACTCAGTTCAGTAGCGACCTTCGACGGCGACTTCGGAGACGCATCGCTCGAAGGCCTCACCGTTGAACTCAGCGGCTTCTTTGAGAACAACAGTCTGTGTTCCGTGCATCACGTCGGTTTCCGGCACGTGCGATCAGACCGTGATCGTCGGAACTTGTTGGGCATCAACGGTGAGAGCCGGAGATCTCTCATGCTCAGCAGGGCGCTAAGTTCGTTGGATGAGGATCATAGTCACAGGCGCTACCGGCTACATCGGTGGTCGATTGGTTCCTCGGTTGCTGGAACAGGGGCATGAGGTCATTTGCATGTCGCGCAACCCCGAATTTCTGACCCTTGACCCGTGGCGAGATCAAGTGGAGGTTGTAGCGGCCGATGTGCTCGACGCCGACAGCCTTGAGCATGCCGTTGCAGGTTGCGATGCCGCCTACTTCCTGGTCCATGCGATGAAGGAATCGCCAGGGCGCTTCGCAGAGCAAGGTCGGCATGGGGCCGCGAACTTCCGGGATGCGGCAGATCGAGTTGGGCTGCGCCGAATCGTCTACCTCGGAGGTCTCGGTAGCGAAGGCGAGGTACTCTCCGACCACCTGGCCAGCCGTCAGGAGGTTGGGCGTGTGCTTGCTATGGGCCGGACGCCGGTCACCGAACTCCGAGCGGCTGTCATCATTGGATCGGGCTCGATGTCGTTTGAGATGATCCGGCACCTCACCGAGGTCCTTCCCATCATGATGACGCCTCATTGGGTCGAAACGAAATGCCAGCCGATCGCGGTTCGAAACGTCCTAGAAATACTGGTTTCCCAAATCGATAACGATGATCCGGGCCACAAGATCTATGACATAGGTGGACCTGACATTCTCACTTACGAAGAGATGATGCGAATCTACGCAGAAGTTGCTGGCCTTCGTCAGCGGCTGGTGATACCGCTTCCGATCTTCAGCACCCGGCTGTCGGCGCCGATGGTTGGCTTTGTGACGGGCCTACCGGCCGATGTCGTCCGACCGCTGATTGAGAGCCTGCGCAACGATGTAGTCGTTCGAAGGTCGTTCCCGCCAGGCTTTGAACCCAGCGGCCTCTTTTCGTATCGCGAGGCTCTGCAACGCGCTCTTCACTCCGTTTCACGCTCTGCCGTGGAGACCAGATGGTCGGACGCTCTGACGGCCCCGGGAGCGCCGCTACCGGGGGACCCAGTCTGGTCGGGGGCTCTCATGCAGACCGATCGCCGAATTGTTGAGTCTTCGGCCCGTCCTGAGGACCTGTTTTGGGCTGTCGCTCGCATCGGCGGCGAGGTGGGTTACTACGCTATGAACTGGGCTTGGGACGTGCGAGGATGGGTCGATCAGTTGCTCGGAGGAGTCGGCCTGCGGCGGGGCAGACGACACCCGGAGGAACTGCGACCCGGTGAGTCGCTTGATTTTTTTCGTGTAGCAGAGATCGAGCCGCATCTCGGGCGGCTGCTGCTGCAGGCTGAGATGAAAGTCCCGGGCACTGCCTGGTTGGAGTGGGAGGTAGAACCGATCGAGGGGGGCTCCCGGCTGATTCAAACTGCATGGTTCGTACCGCGTGGGTTGCTCGGCCGTTTCTACTGGTGGGTTCTCCTGCCCTTCCACGTTCCAATCTGGCGACTTATGGCGCGGCGAATGGCTCGAATCGCGGAACAGCGCACCAACAGTTGATGCTCAAGGCCACAGGTGAGCCGTATCACACCGCCACCCGATCAGACGCCTGTTGCGACGAGGAGATGCTTCGGCTTCAGGTCCAAATGTCACGGTAGACGAAATCTGGGGCCCTGTTGGACCCCAGATCGTTCGCTGTGGATGTGTTTCTAGACGGAAACTGGCTGTGGTACTGGATCTTGGTCGACGGTCACTGGCATGGGATCGTCTTCCTTGCTACTGCCGGCCCAGAACATGCCAGCTCCAAGGAGCATGATCGTGAGGCCGAGGCCAACGATCATCATGCTGACACCGTTGGCGAGCTGCAACGTTGAGGCTGTCGTCACGCCGACGCCCAACTCTCCAAAGAGGCCGTGAGCAGTGCCGCTCCATGCCTGCGAGCGTGCCGGTCCTTCGATGGGATGCTGACGGTCAAAGTCCGTCCAATATCCACCAAGCTCTCCACGGTCGCCAACGGTACGAACGAATAGCTCGTATTCGCCTGCGGCAAACAGCTCATCGTTGTACTCGACATCCTCAGCCAACACCACTGTCTGTGTGCCGTGGAGGGTGTGGTACCCGACTGTTGCCATCTGGTACATGTACTCTGTCGCCGTGTTCACGAGCGGGTCGTTCGGGTCGAGGTCGCCATCCTTTACGGGGTAGCCCCATTCCTCGACGAGGAGCACCATGATGGCGTCTGCGCCCTCAGTGGTGCCGCGGTCGACGAGCTCGCCATCCTCGTTGTAGCTGAGCGTCACGTTCTGTGCCACGCTGAACGCCTCTAGCGAGTCGTAACCTTCCTGTACTTGCGTGAATGCATACGCTCCGCCTATTGCGAATATCAGCCCAAGGATCGCCATCACGATTCCAAGCTGTCGTATCCGGGATCTCATTGTCTCTCCCTCTTGGTTGAGCGCTTGTGATATTTTTCACAAGCCTTTAGTTCTTTGGTAAGTATATATGGAATTGGCTGTAATGTCGAGTCGATTACTAAGGAATTAAGTATCTATCCACATGGTGAGCGCCAAGCTACAGGGAATGCCGCGGCGCGCCACAATCCCCTTGTCGCCCACACCCGATGGGTAGATGATCTATAAGGGTGAGGTGACGGATGCGACGCTCGAACAACCCGGACCAGAGGGAGTTCACTCGCTTCGTCAAGGAGACGGAACCTCGACTCTCCTACGCGCTGGCAGCTGCATATGGCATTGAGACAGGCGCTGAGGCAACTGCAGATGCTCTTGGGTGGGCATGGGAGCACTGGGACCGCGTCAAGGGCATGGCCAACGCTGCTGGGTATCTCTACCGGGTCGGCCAGAGCAAGGCGAGGCGGTACACGCGGCCTCGTGTTCTTTTCCCTGAGGTCGCTCCGATGGATGAGCCGACCGTTGCCCCCGAACTACCAGCCGCGCTCGATCAGCTGTCGAAGAATCAGCGTGTTGCTGTGGTGATGATCCATGGCCTTGGCTATACGGAACGTGAGGTCGCCGACCTTGTTGGTTCGTCGCGCTGGACGGTGCGCACACACGCCGAGCGGGGGCTCAGCAAACTCCGCTCCTCACTGGGGGTGACGATCGATGTCTGATCTTGATACTCAAATTCACGGTTACTTCGATGCGAATGTCGAGCGGATAACCGCTGACGACGTGTTCGCGGAACGACGACTGGTCGAGCAGCTTCACCGGTCGCGCGCCGGGTGGCAGATTCTGCCGAAGTTCGCTGCTGCATTCGGATTCGCCGTTACGGTCTTTGTCGTCGGTGGATCTCTCGGACTCGGCCTGGCGCTTCACCAGCCCGGTGACGACGCGGCCGCGGGCACCGTCTCGTATGGCGTCGGCACGGGTCCGCCAGCGTCCACCGGATGGGGCTTGCTGTCCATAGCGGCGTTTCTTGCTGTGTTCGCGTTGGTGTTCATTGTCCTGGCGCTGCGGAGCGCGAGGAGAAATCCAAGCTCGAGAGGAAGGGAGTAAGTAATGTCAACAACATTCGATACACCGCCAGTTGATCACAAGCTCGAAGAGGCCCAACGGTCGAACCGGTGGCTGATCGCGGCAGTGGTTGTGCTGGCGATAGCTGTGGTTGCGTTGGGCGCGTGGATGATCAACGATCTTATGGCAAGCGACGCATCAGCGGTTCCAACAGAAATAGCAACACTGCTCGACGACTACGCGGGTACATGGAATGACCACGACGGGGATGCATTCCTCGGTTACGTCCGTGATACGGGTTACGTCCACTCGTCATACGGCGGCACGTACAACGCCGCCGAGACTGCCGACATCATCGATGGATGGGAGGCGTACGGCTATCGGATAGAGGTCACTGGGGAGAGCCTGATAGTCGGCGAAGGCTCCACGAAGTGGGTGGTGCAGCCGAATCGCGTTACGTCGAATGCAAATCCCGATGGGGTGGTCGGATTCTCGATCTTCTCGGTCGCTGACTCGTCGGACGATGGATGGGTGGTCACGCGTCACGCCTACGTTGGCGCGATGCTCCGGTAGCTACTCGAATCGTTTGGAGGGACTCGTAAGGGTCCCTCCAACGCGTCACAGCTATTCGGAGATTCCGAGACTACCCGCAATGCGCTTGCGTGACTCGTCAGGGAGGTGCATCGTTCCGTGCTCTCGGTAGAGCTTTGTGACACTCTCGAGCTCATTCAGTTCCGCTGTGCATTCCTCGCAGGTTGCAAGATGTTCTGCTGCGAGAGTCGCTTCGTCGGCGGTAACGGACCCATCGAGGAACTCAGGAAGCATGGCGTCGAGATCGTCACATGTCAGGCTCACAGATACTCCTTCAACTGGACTCTCAATGCCTCTCTCGCCCTGGCGAGGCGCATCTTGGCCGCAGACTCGGATACGTCGAGGACGGTGGCTACTTCCGCTGTCGATAACCCCTGGATATCTCTCAGCGTGAAGGCAGCCCTCACCGGTTCGGACAGTTGACTCATTGCATCGTCCAACCGAGAGACCAGCTCGTGGTTTAACACGTCCGCTTCGACAGAAGTAGCAGCGGGCACGGATGTCACCTGGAAGGTCATTGGGTCGACGGGGTCCTCCCGACGCCTGCGAGTAACCGTGATCGCTTCCCGGTACCCGATTCGATAGATCCAACCACCAATGGGCCCATCGCCTCGGTACGTGGGAAGGGCTCTGATGACTTTGATGAACGTTTCCTGGACAACGTCCTCTGCAAGATGCCTGTCGCCAACAATGCGATATCCAAGCGTGTAGATCGCGTCTGCGAACTCATTGAAGAGCCGAGAAATC
The DNA here is from genome assembly GCA_023336875.1 of Actinomycetes bacterium. Taxonomy (GTDB): domain Bacteria; phylum Actinomycetota; class Acidimicrobiia; order Spongiisociales; family UBA5794; genus B3-G11. The sequence continues at coordinate 3,998 of JAMBLH010000054.1, read as the reverse complement.
GGTCTGTCCACCACGTCGTCTGTCTCTGCCACCGTCATGAGCTGGGAGTGTATCGGCTCGGAGAGGGTGTGGGAAGAGGATCAGCGAGCCAGCCGCGGAACGAATCTGCCCGTGGACGTCATGTAGCTCTCATATCCGGGGAAGGTATCGGCGAGATGCAGTTCCTCCCAGCGTGACTTGACTGCAAAGAGGACCACCAAGGCGATCAGGGCCAAGGTGACGATCCAGCTTCCCGATCGAATCGCCATGCCGATGCCGAGAAGGATGACAGATGTGTACATCGGATGTCGCACGAATCGGTAGGGCCCTCTCATTACCAGGTCGGTTGAGCCATTCGGAAGCGGAGAAGGTGTGAGGCCTCTCCCGAGGTAAACGGCTGACCATAGGCCGATCCCCACCCCGGCTGCCATGAATCCCAAACCGATGGTCCTCATCAGATCAGTTGGGATCCAGGCCTGATCGCGTGGGTAGAACACCATCACGGCGAGCAGTCCGAATTGGATGGCAACGAAGAGCCATGCAACCGTCGTATCGCGTGGTGCGTGGTGCATCGTATCAGTGATGGGCAGGACCATTAATGCTCCGAAGTTGGCGAGCGGTGACGGTCATGGTCGAACCAGGTCCCATGTTGCGAGTACGAGGGCAAGAAGAGCGAACGCCCACAGCACCGGTGTGGATGCAGCGACAGCGACAACACCGAACATTGCTGCGACGCCAAGCCGCATGCCCCGCTCCTTCGGTGAGATCCGGCCCCGCTTTCGCAGGCCGGATTCTGCCGAAGCGAATAACTTGTCGAGCTGATCTGCCGAGTGGGCTCCAACGGCTCTGCCAACCTCTTCGCCGTTCTTGAGTGCAATGAAGGTCGGAACACCCCGCACTCGATGGTTGGAGGGAGACATCCGGTCAGCTGAGCCGTCCACTTCGGTGAACCGCACTGTGTCTTTGTAGCGGCTGGCGACATTGTCGGCAACGGGCCTCATTGCCTTACATGCCGAGCAGTGCGGCGTGGTGAAGAAGAGGACTTCAGCTTGGTCGGTATGGGTATCCATCGTGTGCGAGGTGCTCCGAGATGTGAACTAGGCGGTCGCCTTGACAGATTCGTCTTTCTTGGTACCGGTCCTGAAGATCGCGTAGATCGGGCACCAGCCCATGAGGCCTGTGATCAGGGGGATGAGTCCGATTCCGGCCATGATGTATCCACCGGTACCGCCCACCGCGAGAAGTCCTCCGAGGATGAGGGCGACGCCGAGAACCACCCGTGCGATGCGATCCCAGCTTGCTTCGTTCAGTTTCATGTGATGCTCCTGTGAGAGGTGTCTGTACACAAGGAATGACGCGCATGAGTTCGGATGCGTCACATCCTTTCTCAGTTCTCAGCTCTCAGCTCTTGGCCATCCGTGCGGCTGACTGTCGGCGGGTTTATGTCATCCCAGGTGCGTTCCGCCCAGACGAAGAAGGCAATGGCGACGGCACATCCGATGAGGCCAGCTGTCGCAAGAGGGATGATGGTGCCGTTGTAGGCGCGATCGATGATGGCTCCCACGGTGGCTCCGCCAAGGATGGTGATCGTCCCCGTTACCGCCGCGGCTGTTCCTGCAACATTGCCCATCGGGATCATTGCGGCGGCGTTGAGGTTCGGGATGAGCAGCGCATGGCAGAAAAGGATCGGTGTCAATCCGACAAGGAATAGCCAGAAGGGTGGTTCTCCTCCTGTGGTCCATGCGATCGTCGCGAATACCACAACTGATGCGCCGTACCCAACGAACGTCCCTCGTAGTAGCGACCGGAGGTCAACGATGTCGAGTAGCCGGGCATTTACAAGCATTCCGACGCCAAGGACGGCGGCTGATCCACCGAAAATAGTCGGGAACCACGGATCGAGGCCGAATATGTCGTCGACAATCAGCTGGCTGGAGGCAAGGTAGGACGTGAAGAACGCGAAAAGTGCGGTCATGGCGAAAGTCAACCCCATCGCGAAACGGCTTCGAAATACCACCCCAGTTGCTCCGATGAGATGACTGAGATTTAGGGGAATACGTCTCTCAGGTGGCAGAGTTTCTGGCATCCTTCTTGTCCAGAGACCCACTCCAATGCCGAAGGCAGCGAAAAACCAGAAGATCATGTGCCATGTTCCAACGGTGAGGATGATCGCACCAAGGGTTGGCGCCAGAACCGGAACAAGTATGAACACTGCCATGACGTAGGACATGGCCTTGGCCATGGCCTGGCCCTCATAGGCATCTCTGACGATGCTGCGTGAAACGACACTTGGAGCAGCCGCTCCGACACCTCCGACGAAGCGGAGGGCCAGCAGCACGGTCAGACTCGGGGAGAAGGCTGCCCCGATGGACGCCAATATGTAGATCGTCAGACCGATATACAGGACCCTCTTGCGTCCGAGGGCATCTGATAGTGGTCCGAATATCGGCTGTCCGATCGCGAGGCCAAGGAAGAAGGACGTGACAATGGGAGCCACTGCGTTCGAGTCAGCGGCAAGTCCGAATTCTGACCGCATTGCACCGAACGCAGGGAGCATCATGTCGATTGCCAAAGCAGTGACGGCCATGGTCATCGAAATCATCATCGTGAATTCGACGCGGCTCAAATGCGACTGGATCGTGTCCCTGGCAGCGCTCACGGCGCCTTGCCCGTCGCTACGGGGAGGTCGCGTGATGACCAGTCGCTCCATGAACCAACGTAGAGAGCAGGTCGCCTGATTCCTGCTACCTCCATTGCCAGAATGTTGTGACAAGCGGTGACCCCAGATCCACAATGAACGATCACGTCTTCAGCATCAGTGGCTCCCGCGCCTGAGAACCGGGAGTGCAGGGTGTCGGGCGGCAGGAACTTGAGGTTCACTGTCAGATTCTCGGCATGAGGCAGCGAGAGGGCACCCGGGATGTGCCCAGCCTTTGGGTCGACGGGCTCCTCATCGCCGGCATAACGCTCGAGCGAGCGCGAGTCGATCAGGATGGTGTCCTCATTCCGATTGACTACGATGTCTCGATCGACGGTGCCGGACCAGGGGCGGCAGGGGAAGGCACCCTTCGGAGGCGATGGCTGTGCGGTGGAGAGATTGTGTCCTGCCGCTATCCAGGCTTGGATCCCACCATCAAGAACCGACGTCAAGTCATGCCCCTGGCTGGTCAACATCCACCAGAGGCGTGCGGCAATGGCGCCGCTGCAGTCGTCATACACGACAACCGTCGTTGAGCTCGTGATGCCGAGTCCCTCCAGGGTTGCTTCGAAGCTGTCCGGTGCAGGTAGGGGATGTCGACCCGGACCGCTGGCACCGCTGAGATCAGCGTTCAGAGATGCATAGACCGCACCGGAGACATGTCCGCGTTGGTATTCGGCAACGCCCAGTTCCGGCTCCGTGAGATACCACCTGCAATCAACCAGGCGTACGTCGTCGTTTCCGAGAATCGTCTCGAGGTCAGTCACGGAGATCAGCGGGCTTGCCATATGTTGAAGGTATAGGCAGGTGGGGGTTGAGAGCACCGCAGTTGGGCCGTTTCTGTAATCGAGAAGGGAGTAACCAATGTAAATGAACTCCAGAGAAATCTGGACGGTGATCCATGGTCTTGTTCTGGGGACTCTGTTCCTACTCGCCTTCGCCGGAGGCTTGGCAGGACTATGGAGTCTCAGACCTGGCCTCATGACGACGGAGGGCATCAAGGAACGGATGACAAGGCTCTATGTGGGTGCCTGGGTAATGGCTGCGGCCGCCTGGGGAGCTGTGATCACCGGTACATGGATCGTGTATCCCGTGGTATCGGGTGCAACTATCGCTCGTGGGCGAGGAAACGTATGCGGGGTGTGCCGATCTGATCCTGCCGGGTCAGACGTGTTCACCGCGAGATTTCCTGAAGTCCAATGTCAGCGGTAACACCGAGACCTGGCACGCGTTCGGGATGGAGTGGAAAGAGCACGTGACGTGGGCGGCACCGATCCTGGCAACCGCCGCAGCGTTCCTGATCGCCTACTACGGTCCGCGC
>JAMBLH010000053.1 GCA_023336875.1 Actinomycetes bacterium | reverse complement strand
TGGCCATGGAGCAGTGTGGTGATCAACTCCGGGCAGACGCCCAGAGACGGTCGTACTACCGCGGCGACCCTCGCCACAGCCATTCCTGCACTCTGCACCATCGCCCTGCTTAACCATCTGGGCCTGATCGAGCGGCCCGACGCGTTGGCGAGGAGGTCTATGGCGTCTGCAACCGTCAGCGTTGCACCAGACAGGAGGTAACGCTCCCCCGCCATCCCGTACTTCGCTGCGTTGACATGACCTGTTGTGCAGTCCTCGATGTCGACGATCGAAAGCGTCGAGTCGAAGAGCAGCGGACGTTTGGAGTTCAGAGCCCTGATGAGCAGAGCAGCAGAGCCGGTCGCCCTGCCTGGACCCTGCACTGACGAGGGATTCACCGCGACCAGGTCAACCCCAAGCTCCTCGGCAACCTCGAATGCCACTACCTCGGCAACGTGCTTGCTTCGGGCATAGGCCGACACGTACTCACCAGAGTGCACAGTGCTCTCTTTTCCAATCTCTCCCGTCTCCTCGCCGACCGCGGCCGCCGAAGACGTATACACAACACGACGAACGCCGTTCGCTGAAGCAGCTTGGATGACCGACACCGTTCCGGCCACATTCACACGATCCATGACCCCTGGATCCGAAGTACACATCTCGTTTATGCCCGCAACGTGGAAGACAACGTCCGCACCCGACATCCCCGCTCGCAAGGCATCGTCATTGAAGAGATCTCCTCTGATTGGGGTCGCACCGCGTTCGGCAACTGACGCAGCTGCAGCATCGGACCGTGCGAGGGCACGAACGGACACACCATCACCAATCAGCCGCGATATGAGATGCCCGCCGAGGAGACCGCTCCCTCCCGTTACGAAAGCCTCACTCGGCACGATCGCCTGTCGTTAGCACCGCTCTGAAGCGCGAGAAGTAGTCGCCTGCTGAGAGCACGGTCACCACGACAGCGGCTCCCATGAGCCACTGGTCGAGGCGCCAACCACCGATCATGATGTCGAGGTGCAGGATCGCAAATGAAATAGCCGTGAATTGGATCGCAGCCTTCGATTTTCCCCACATCGAAGGAGGAACCGTCGACTGGTCGAGCGCGGCCACGGACCGTAGACCCATGATCGCCACTTCGCGGGCAATGATGATGAACGCGACCCAGCTACTTGTCCAACCGATCTCAACAAGCGCCAACAGCGCGCCAATGACCAGGATCTTGTCGGCAACCGTGTCAAGGAACGCACCGAGGGTTGTCGTGATCCGCCATCTTCTGGCCAGGTACCCGTCGGCGAAATCGGTCAGCGCTGCAATGACAAACACGACCGTGGCCGCGATTGCATATCCCCTGCTCCCCGGAGACTGGAGGATCAGGTACATCGCAACGGGTGTCAGGATCAACCTGAGTACGGCAAGAAGGTTTGGTATCGACATCGCTCGTGCAGCCTATCGGTGTCCGGCCCACCAGGGCGGTGTCATTCCTCAACCCAGTCAAACGATCGGTCGACAGCCTTGGCCCAGCCGCGCAGATACCCAGCGCGAACGTCCCCCCTCATCGAGGGCAGGTATCGGACGGCTTCATCCCAGTGGAGGGATACCTCGTCGGGACCGCTCCATACGCCTGCAGCCATGCCCGCACCAAAGGCCGCCCCGAGAACCGTTGTCTCGGTAACCGCGGGGACAACAACATCCATCCCAAGGATGTCGGCTTGGAACCGCATCAACAGAGTGTTCGCAACCATGCCCCCATCAACCCGCAATTCGGGAAGTTCCTGGTGGGTGTCAGCGACCATGGCTTCAAGTACATCTCTCGTCTGGAACGCTGTGGCCTCCAGAACTGCCCGAGCGATGTGGCCCTTGTTCGTGAATCGTGTCAGCCCGACGAGCACTCCCCTCGCATCTGAACGCCAATAGGGGGCAAACAGGCCTGAGAACGCCGGGACGAAATACACGTCGCCGTTGTCCGGCACTGTGGCTGCGAGAGCCTCGATCTCCTGAGCCGTGTCAATGATCCCGATGTTGTCCCTCAGCCATTGGACCGCGGACCCCGCAATCGCGACTGACCCTTCTAGGGCATACTTTGCCTGCTCTCCGGCAACCTGATACGCGACCGTCGTCAGGAGCCCTGTGTTCGAACGGACGATCTCGGTACCCGTGTTCGCCACGAGGAACGCGCCGGTCCCATAGGTGACCTTTGTATCACCGACGCCAAAGGCAGCCTGTCCGACAAGTGCGGCGTGCTGGTCACCGAGAATCGTCGTGAGCGCGGTGCCTTCGAGAACTCCTGTGCACGCCCCGATCTCCCCAATCGACGGCACGATTTCCGGCAGCATCGCCATCGGCACACCAACCGCATCGCAGAGTTCGCTATCCCATGAGAGCGATTCGAGATCCATGAGCATGGTCCGACTTGCATTGGTGACATCAGTGACGTGCAGGCCCGTCAGATTCCATGCGAGCCAGGAGTCGATCGTTCCAAACGCAAGCTCGCCATCGACAGCTCTTTGATACAGATCAGGGTATTGGTCGAGGATCCAGCGGACCTTCGGCCCAGCAAAGTACGTAGCTGGCGGAAGTCCCGTTCGTTCGCGGAACGCCTCTGTGCCAAACGATTCCGAGAGGGACTTGGCGATATCGGCGGTCCGAGTGTCCTGCCAGACGATCGCGTTCGAAACTGCCTTGCCTGTCTCGCGGTCCCACACAACGGTTGTCTCGCGTTGGTTGGTGATGCCGACGCCGGCAAGATCAGAGGCGCGGATGCCAGCTTTACCCAGCGCCTCCGCGATTACTGCCTCGGTGTTGGCGAAGATCGCAGCCGGATTGTGTTCAACCCATCCGGGTCGAGGAAGCACCTGTTCGTGTTCCTTTTGTGCCATTGCAACGAACTCACCCTGAGCATCGACGATGACGAAACGGGAACTCGTTGTTCCCTGGTCGATGGCACCCACAAAAGGACTCACGTCTGCTCTCCAATCAGTCGTTCAGTTCTCCCGTGAACTGCCGCGCGTCATCGCCACCATGAACGATGAAGCGCTCGATCACGTCTGCTGCACGGTACACGGATACATCGATCTCCGGTTGCTCGGAACGGCTGAACCTCGACAGCACGAAATCGGCGGGTTCCATGCGCCGTGGCGGCCGCCCCACACCGATCTTGAGCCGCCAGAAGTCAGGGGACTTAAGCGATCCGGCAACAGACCGAACACCGTTGTTGCCACCATGGCCACGCGCCCACTGCATCTTGAGCTTGCCGAATGGCACATCGATGTCGTCGTGAACGACGAGCAGTTGGTCAAGCTCAACCCCGTAGTAGCGCATCAGAGGCGAGACGGCTTGTCCGGATTCGTTCATGAAGGTTGTCGGCAGCGCCACGGCAGATCGGTGGCCATCGATATTGACATCAGCGATTTCAGCGCGGATGCCCTGTGGTGCCCTTTTCAGGTTCACCTGTGTATCTGAGAGAAAGCGTTCCACCGCGTCTGCGCCAACATTGTGGCGAGTTCCGGCGTACTTGGGCCCGGGATTCCGGAGCCCGGCTACAAGACGATTCTCGGACGAGGCGATCAGCCCTCGTCCTTTTCGGCACCTTCCTCGGCGCCCTCTTCTCCTTCTTCGCCTTCGACGCCTTCCTCACCCTCGAGGCCTTCTTCGCCTTCCTCGATTTCGGACTCTTCGACAATCTCAGCCGCAGGCACGCTCACGGTGACGACGGCATAGTCGGCCTCGGTCACGTACGTGACACCGTCGATCTGCTGTAGATCAGCAATGGTCAGCGTATCGTGGAGATTCATCGCGGAGATATCGAGTTCGATGGACGAAGGAATCGCGTTAGGCAGAGCGCTGATTGTGATACTCGGCAGTATCGTCTGGACGATACCGCCCTCTTCCGTCACACCGAATGGAGTGCCGATGAAATCGATGGCAACCTCAGCCTCGATCTCTGTGTCAAGTGAAACCTGGATGAAGTCGAGGTGCTCGATATCTCCCTTGACCGGGTGCCTGTAAATCTCGCGGGCGACGGTCAGCACCGAATCGCCTTCGACGTCGATCTCGATAATGGCATTCATGCCGGCCTCGGTGTGAAGAACCGAGTACAGGTCGCGCCCCGATACATGAATCGCAATGGTGTCGATATCGGATCCGTACACAACTCCAGGGACCCGGCCGTCGCGACGAAGCCGTCTCGATGGCCTGCTTCCCGATGTCACGCGCCTTGTCGCGCGCAGGGTTTCCTGATCCATGTGGAGTTCTCCTCGAAAATCGGTAGAGGTCTGGCGCAGAAGTGTACGCAACTCACGGGGGAAATGGCAGAGAATCGTGAATAGGGCCGAGGATCAGGAGAGAAAAGAGAATCGAACCGCCCGTGTGGGGTTGTCGCGGTTGGGATCGACCAGCACGATCGACTGCCAGGTTCCGAGCATGAGCTCGCCATTGACAATGGGGACCATGACCGAAGGGGAGATCCATGCCGGGAGCACGTGATCTGCTCCGTGGCCAGGCGAGCCGTGACGGTGGCGGTACAAACCGTCGTCTGACGGCAGGAGACGCTCGATCGAATCGAGAAGGTCATCATCGGAGCCTGCGCCAGTCTCGATGACTGCGATCCCCGCAGTTGCATGGGGAACAAAGACGTTCAGCAACCCGTCGCCCCCTCCCGCGACGAACGCAGATGCGTCCGCTGTGATGTCGACGGCTGACCTGGCGGTGCCAGTGTGGATGGTGATGGTCGTCGTGTTCATTCGGGTTCCTTTCGCCCATTCGCGGTCATGCACGTCTCTCAACCCTCGAGGGAAGTGTTCTAGCACGGCGGTAGGGGAGGATCTCGATTATCTCGCCTGCCTCGAGGCGTTCCTGGACACCCTGCCAGAAGGTGACGTCAAAGAGATCTCCGTGTGCCTCGTCGAAAGCTGACCGAAGCTGCTTACTCAATCCAAGAAATCGTGGGAGCTCCTCGGGAAACACGTCGTTCGGGCCGACACCGAACGACGGCGTCGATGACAACTCGTCAAAATGATCATTCGACGTCGGGAACCGCCTGAACCGTAGGTCGGTGAGATCAGAGATCTCGTCGTAGTCGTAGAAGACGATCCGGCCGCGAGCTGTGACCCCGAAGTTCTTCAGCAGCATGTCACCAGGGAAGATGTTCGTCGCCGCAAGGTTCTTGATCGCCGTGCCGTAGCCGACGATGGCCCGAGCTGCAGCATCGTCATCTGCTTGGGCGAGGAATATGTCCAAGGGAACGACCCGACGCTCAACATAGATAGTGCGTATCGACACCTGACCGTTGGCAACGGTCACAGTTCTTGAAGCCTCTGATGTGAGTTCGTCGAGGAGCTCACGGTTGAACCGCACAGCAGGAAGCCGAAGGTCGACGAACCGTTGGGCCTCGACCAAGCGCCCTGCCCTATCGTGGCGAGCCACCATCCGGTACTTGCGTTCAACAGCGTCGGGTGTGACGTTCTTCTGCGGAGGGAACCGGTCGCGGATCACCTTGAACACAACGTCATATCCCTCAAGCATGAACACGATCATCACCAGGCCCGGGATGCCGGGGGTATACACGAACTTCTCGGTCGAGGTATCGAGATATCTGACGAGGTCGCGGTACCTCTCCGTCTTCGATTGCTTCCTGAAACCGATCGACTCGTAGATCTCGGACGTCTTGCGCCAGGGGAGAAGTTCAGAGAGGAACTCCACGAGACATCGAGGCACATCGACCGACACGAGGAACGCGGCACGAGTGTATGAAAAGAGAATCGCCACGTCCTCCTCCCCGACGAGTACCGCGCCGAGCCGCAGCCCAGAACGTCCGTGCCTTATCGCGAGCGCAAATGGGGTCTCATCCTTGCCGTGGAACATACGTCCGACGAGATAGGCGCCCTTGCCACGATAAAAGAGCCGGTCAACGACTTCGACTCTGTCAGGTACCGATGGCATGAGGTCGAGTGCAGCGTCGAGGTCACCATGGCGATCCTCCCACGATGCGTGGAACCGACAGTCCCGGAGAAGGTCCTCGAGCAGCGACCGAACATCGGTTGGCTGTTCATAGACCCTGAGCATGGGTCGCGCAGGTACATCTGCAGCTGTCGACGGCGATACGAGAAACTCGAGCTGAGGATCAATGCCTTCGGTAGCGAACAGGCGTCGCGCAACCGAGTTGAAGAACGTCTCAGCGATCTCCTGATATGGATCGTCGGCGTGCTCGGACCGAAACAATGCCCTCGCTGCCGACCAGGAGTCACGGTGTTCAGTGTCGTATCCCGCATCTCTGAGAGAGTCGATCGTCTCTTCGAGCGTTACACCGTATGCATCACGGCGCTCAAGGCCGTCTCTCCTGATCGCCACCCAGTCCCTGCTCTCGAATCGGGCTGCGGCTCTCCTGGTTGATGACTGGAACTGTCTTCGATACGTCTGGAAGCCGATCGCAATGATCGCAGCGATCTGTTCAGGGGTGAGGTTCATTGCTACCTACCCGGGGACGATCACGTGTTCTCGCCCTTGAATAGCTCGCTCACTGAACGGTCAGAGAAGATGGCATCGATCGTGCCCGCGAGCAGCGGTGCGATCGAGAGCACCGTCAGGTTGGGAAGCGTCATCGCCTCCTTTGTGACAGGCAGCGTATTCGTGATGATGATCTCGGCGAAGGGAGCCTTGGAGAGCCTCTCCACCGCGGGTCCGGCGAGGATCCCGTGAGTAGCGAGTACCACGACCGACAAGGCCCCTCGTTTCACCAGAAGCTCAGCGCTGGCGATGACTGTGCCAGCGGTGTCGATCATGTCGTCGACTATCACGCAATGCCTCCCCTCGACCTCGCCAACGACCCATTCCGCTGCGATCTCGTTGCGGACATCGCTGCGTCGACGTTTGTAGACGAAGGCAACCTCTGCATCGACGTGTCGCGCAAACGTCGTGGCGCGTTTCACACCGCCTGAGTCGGGTGACACGAACGTGATTGGGCCGTCAAGCCTGCTCGTGATGTAGTCCTCGAATAGCGGCATTGCGGTGAGCGAGTCGAACGGTGCGTCGATGAAGCCCTGGATCTGGCCGGTGTGAAGGTCAACTGCCGCGATGCGGTCTGCACCGGCAGACATGAAGAGGTCCCCCATCATCTTGGCTGAGATCGGTTCTCTGGGGCGGCCCTTCTTGTCCTGTCGCGCGTAGCCATAGAAGGGCATGACAGCCGTGATTCTCTTGGCCGAAGCACGTTTGAGCGCGTCGATCATGATCAGCTGCTCCATGATGTTGTGGTTGATTGGATCAGAGTGACTCTGGATCACAAAGCAGTCAGCACCACGAACGGACTCGGTGTAGCGAATGTAGATCTCTCCGTTGGAGAACGTTGACCGCTCGACACCGCCGAGTTCGACGTTGAGAAGCTTGGCAACCTCCTCGGCGAGTTCTACGTTCGCCGAACCGGAGAAGACCATGAGCCTCTTGACTCCTGGACGCTTCATCAGTCGGACTTCCCTTCCTCGCGACGTCGTCTTCTCTCAGAATAGTCCTCAATGTTGCGCTGCACACCCCGTTCAATGCCGAGCGACCCCTTTGGTACGTCGTTCGTGATCACCGAACCCGCACCCGTGGCGGCATCGTCTTCGATCGTGACAGGCGCAATGAGCATTGAGTCCGAGCCGATCATCACGCGATCGCCAATCGTTGTCCTGCTCTTGGTGAAACCGTCGTAGTTGACCGTAATAGTCGAAGCGCCGATGTTTGAGTCTTCACCGATCGTGGCATCGCCTATGTAGCTCAGATGGGGGACCTTGGATCTCGCTCCGATCTCTGAGTTCTTGATCTCGACATGAGCACCAGCCTTTGCGCCTTCCTTGAGCACGGCGCCGGGCCGGAGGAACGTGTAAGGGCCCACAGATGCATCGGCGCCAATTGTTGCACCGTCAACAACCGAGTTCACGACCGTTGCACCCTCGCCGATCGTCGAATCGTTCATCTGCACGCCCGGTCCAATGACCGCGCCAGACGCGATCGTTGTGTCGCCCGTGAGGTAGGTGTCGGGATAGATTTGTGCACCGGGCGCAACGACGACGCCAGCATCGATGTACACCCGCGATGGATCAAGCATCCACACTCCCGCGTCGAGCAGCTTGGTGTTGATGCGCTCACGGAGCGTCGCTGCAGCTTCGGCGAGCTGGCCCTGCGAATTCACGCCGAAGCCCTCCTCCTCGGCAGCGGCGAAACCGGCCACCGTGTGGCCGCCCGCAACGAGAACTGCCACGACATCCGTCAGGTACTGCTCTCCCTGATCGTTGTCG
>JAMBLH010000052.1 GCA_023336875.1 Actinomycetes bacterium | reverse complement strand
GTTGGACTCGATGTCGAGATTCTCGAGGGCGGCATAGACATTGTCCCCGCCGTCGTTCTCGACGCAGGTGCTGCAGACTTCGCCCTGTCCTGGGCCATACGTGCCCTTGGACCCAGGGAAGAAGGAGCGGACGTGACGAACATCTCGCAGATGTTCCAGCGGTCCGCAACGCTGCAGGTTTCGTTCGCCGATGCAGGTATCGGCGGCGTGGGCGATTTGGCAGGAAAGAACGTCGGGAACTGGGGATTCGGCAACGAGGCTGAGCTGCTTGCAGGACTCAGGTCTGCAGGTCTTGATCCTGCTACAGATGTGACGCTCGTCCAGCAGGCGTTCGACATGCTCGCGCTCATCAGTGGTGAGATCGATGCCGCTCAGGCAATGACGTATAACGAATACGCGCAGGTGCTCGAGACGATCAATCCGGCCACGGATGAGCTGTTCCAGCCGGAGGACCTGGCTGTTATCGATTGGAACACGGTTGGCGAAGCCATGCTGCAGGACGCCATCTGGGCGGATGCTGGGAAACTCGAATCCGATAGCGCGTATCGTGAAACGGCTGTCAAGTTCGTCGAAGCGTCGATTCGTGGCTGGGTGTTCTGTCGCGACGAGTTCGACAAGTGTGTTGACATTGTCCTTGCGGCCGGTCCGACGCTTGGTGAGTCACATCAGCAGTGGATGCTCAACGAGATCAACAACCTGATCTGGTCCTCACCCAACGGCGCTGGCACCCTGGATGAGGCGTTCTGGGATCAGACCATCGAGAACGCTGTTGCGGGAGAGGTGCTCAAGGGCGTGCCGACGGAAGGCGCATTCGTGACCGACATCAACACCGAGGCGCTCAAGAACCTCACAGACGATGGCGTCGATGTCATTGGGGACGGCTGGGAGCCAAAGACAATTGAGCTCAAGGAGGGCGGAAACTAGCCAGCCCTCATTGCCACCCCGAACGGGGAAGAGGACTCAGGAGGATGGAACGGGTATGAACCAGATGATGACGACAACCGTCGTCATGGGAGGGTTGGCTCCACAGCCGACCATGTCCCATGACGAGGCACTTGTCGAGGCGCACCGGTGCCTCATGTGCTGGGACGCGCCATGCACGCGAGCGTGCCCAACGACGATCGACGTACCCGGATTCATAAAGAGGATCGCAAACGACGATCTTCTCGGTTCTGCCCGAACCATCCTCGAGTCCAACATCCTCGGGGCCTCGTGTGCACGAGTCTGTCCCACAGAGGTGTTGTGCGCAGGTGCCTGTGTGCTGAACGATCTTCACGAGAGGCCGATCGACATCGGGCGTCTGCAGGCGTATGCGACGGACGACGTTGTTTTTGGAGACATCGAGCTTTCGGTGGAGAGTGTCCAGTCAGGAGCGAGTGTTGGAGTGGTGGGCGCGGGACCAGCAGGGCTGTCCTGTGGCGCCGAGCTCGCCAAGCTCGGGCACGCTGTGGTTCTCTACGATGCGCGTAGGCAGCCGGGAGGACTCAATACCTACGGTGTTGCGAACTACAAGATGGACATGGCGACGTCGCTGAGAGAGGTCGAGTTCGTGCAGGGACTTGGGGTCGAGATTCGGACGTCAACTGCTGTTGGCACCGACGTCTCAGTCGGCCAACTGTCCGCCGATCATGACGCATTGTTCCTGGGTGTGGGCCTTGGATCGGTTCCACCACTCGGGCTTCCAGGTGAGGACCTCGGCGGAGTCGGAGATGCACTTGATTTCATCGCCGACGTCCGTGCTGGCAAAGTTGATCTCGTGGGCGAGCGAGTGGCGGTGATCGGTGGAGGCAACACTGCCATCGATGCTGTGTCCCAGGCTTCTCGGCTTGGGGCTGAACGTGTGTATCTCGTCTATCGCAGGGATCGTGATGAGATGAAGGCCTATCCCCACGACATCGAACGAGCGCTGAGCAGCGGTGTCGAGTTCATCCATTGGAGTGCGCCGATCCGCATCGAGGGCGAGGGATCGGTTTCTGCACTTGTGTGTGAGCGTACTGAGTACTCGTCTGACGGCGATCTGGTTTCTGTGCCCGACAGTGAGTACCGGATTCCGGTGACCATGGTGTTGAGGGCGACCGGACAGGAGAAACGAGTGGGCTTCCTCGATCAGTTCGATGGCGTCGAGACCGACCACGGAGGAAGGGTTGTCGTTGACGATGCCTTCCGGACTGGCAACCCCGGCATCTGGGCCGGAGGAGACTGTGTAAATGGAGGCAAGGAAGTAGTCAACGCTGTTGCACACGGCAAAGCGGCGGCGATGAGTATCGATGCAGCGCTGCGTGCAGCAGCGGGGAAGTGAGACAGGGTCATGGCTGATCTATCAGTGAACATTTGTGGTATCGAGTCACCGAACCCGTTCTGGCTTGCATCTGCACCCCCAACGAATACCGGAGACCAGATAGCGCGCGCGTTTGAAGCCGGATGGGGTGGAGCGGTGTGGAAGACGCTTGGCGTGGCTGTCGAGAACGTCTACAGCCGTTACAGCTCCGTCGACATCAACGGTCAGAGGATGATGGGCCTCAACAACATCGAACTCATCACCGATCGCTCACTCGAGGACAACCTCGTGGAGATCCAGGAGGTCAAGAAGCGGTATCCGGATCATGTCGTGGTCGTCAGTCTCATGGTTGACTCGAATCCTGATGCCTGGGACGTGATCATCAAGCAGGTTGAGCAGGCCGGAGCGGATGCGATAGAACTGAACTTCGGGTGCCCGCACGGTATGTCCGAGCGAGGCATGGGCGCAGCGGTGGGACAGGTGCCTGAGTACACCTGTGACATCACCGGTTGGGCGAAGGCGTCTGCAACCGTTCCTGTGTTCGTGAAGTTGACACCGAATATCACGGACATCACCGTCGCTGCTCGCGCCGCGAAGAATGGAGGTGCGGACGCCGTCAGCCTCATCAACACGATCAACTCGATCACGGGCGTGGACCTCGACAGTTTTGTACCCCGGCCGGTCGTTGGGGACATGTCGAGCCACGGTGGCTACTGCGGTCCGGCTGTGAAGCCCATCGCTCTCAACATGGTCGCGGCGATCGCTGCGGATCCCTTCACCGAGGACCTCCCCATCAGCGGTATTGGAGGCATCGGTCTATGGCAGGACGTTGCTGAGTACATCCTTCTGGGTTCGACCACCATCCAGGTCGCCACCGCGGTGATGCACTATGGCTTCCGGATCGTCGAAGACATGCATGAAGGCCTCTCCAATTATCTCGACAGCAAGGGCATGGCAAGCGTCAACGAGCTGCGCGGGTTGTCAGTGAACAAGGTGACCGACTGGCAGAGTCTCGATATCAACTACATCATCAAGGCCGAGATCGACCAGGACAAGTGCATCAACTGCGGTCTGTGCTACATAGCGTGTTTCGACGGGGCGCATCAGGCCATATCGGCCGAACGCTCTGCCGACGGCAAGACCAAGGTCGCGATCATCGAGGACCTGTGTGTCGGTTGCAATCTATGCAGCCTCGTGTGCCCGGTACAGGGTTGCATTGAGATGGTTGAGCGTGACCATGGCCAGACACACATGACCTGGAACGAGTATGTCAGCGATGACAAGCCAGCCGAGCTGTATCCAAGGCCAAAGCACGGGATCACGATCGGCCAAGCATGATCAATGGTTGAGATTCGTCATTCTCGTTCTGACGATTGGGAGGTTCTCAAGGCTATCCGGCTCGAGGCGCTCCGCGAATCCCCTGATGCGTTCTGCACGACCTATGACGAAGCCTTCGGCTACGCCGATGACGTGTGGATCGAGCGTTCCTCAGCCGACCCTGGAACAAGTGTGTCTGTGTCGATCCTGGCCATTGATGCCTCGGAAACCGTTGGTATGGCAGCAGGAATTCTCTGCGACGAATCTCAACTCGAGGTTCTGTCTCTCTTCGTAAAACCAGCGCATCGCGGAACTGGCATCGCCCAGGATCTCATGGATATCGTCGAGGCCTGGGGTCGGACTCGAGGTGCAAAACGCGTGGTTCTCGACGTGGAGGCAGAGAATGATCGTGCCGGTGTGTTCTATGCACACATCGGGTATCAACCGACAGGCAAGAGGGAGACATACCCGGGCAGAGTCTGGCTCCATAGGCTTGAGCTCGAGAAGTCGCTCGTCGAGAGCTAAGGCCTCAGACCGCGTCACCCATACATACTCCCAGAGACCTGGCCGCTCGAATCCATGGGTGATCGAGGGGTACGTCGTTGCGATTCCCCGCGACCTCTTCGAGGGGAATGGTCGTGTATCCATCACCGCGTGCTGCGACCATGACGCCGAACTCCCCCCGTGCAATGACATCGGTCGCTGCGGTCCCGAGATTCGCGGCGAGGATCCGGTCATCTGGAGAAGGTGTCCCGCCGCGCTGCACATGGCCGAGGATGGTTACCCGTGACTCAAGGCTGGTCCGTTCCGAGAGCTGTTCGGCGATCTCAACGGTCGATAGTCTCGCATCGAAGAGCTCACTGGACCGTGCCTTCAGCAAGGACTTTCCTGCTCGATCCGTTGCCTGATACTCAAGTTGCAGCGCACCGAGTTCGACAGCTAGTCGGTCCTCGATCGCTCCCTCTGCAACGGCAACGACAGAGAACGGGCTGCCTGCGGTTCTGCGGTTCTTGATTGATTCGGCCACGAGATCGATCGAGTACGGGATCTCGGGGATGATGATGACATCTGCCCCACCGCCAAGACCTGCGCCAAGTGTCAGCCATCCCGCGTTGTGCCCCATGATTTCCACGACGATGATGCGATGGTGGCTGTGGGCGGTGGAGTGAAGTCGATCGACCGCTTCGGTCGCGATACCGAGGGCAGTGTCGAATCCAAAGCTCCGATCAGTTCCGTATACGTCGTTGTCGATGGTCTTTGGAAGGGTGACCACCGGCATGCCCTTTCGGGACAGCCGAAGAGCATTGCGTTGGGTACCTCCGCCGCCGAGGCAGATGAGCGCTTCGAGTTGGTGCTCATCGAACGTGTCGAGCATCACGCCCCGCATGTCCATCGGTTCCCCACCAACATCCATCTTGTGGACCTTGTCGCGCCCGGTACCAAGGATGGTGCCTCCCCGTGTCACGATCCCCGAAAGCGCGTCCGAGTCAAGACGAATGAAACGATTCTGCATCAGTCCTCTGAAGCCATCCGTGAACCCGATGACGGTCCAGTCGTGGTCGCGGATAGCCGACTTGCCGACGGCGCGGATGGCGGCGTTGAGCCCTGGCGAGTCGCCGCCCGCAGTGAGGATGCCGATGCTCTTTGCCATGTGTGCTCCGAATTGACGTGGATGTTTCACACTACTGCCACTGCCGGTGGGTGGCCGCAGGGTGTCTACCCTCAAGGGTATGGAATCCGTGGACTTTCTGGTTGCGCTAGTCGATCTTGTTACTTCCAGCGCGGCGAACGCAACCCGGTGAGCTCTGAAGCGACTGTTGCTGTGTACGACGTGCGCTCGGACGGCGACATAGCCATGGCACGGCTCGCTGCTGATGGAATCGACTCCAGGCTCTCTGTGGACAACGAGGGAGGCCTCAGCCCAGGCTTCTTCGCCGTGTACGGTATTCGTCTCATTGTCCATCCTGAGGATCTCGATGATGCGTACCAGAGTCTGGGTATCGAGCGGGTCCTTGTGCCGGCGCAGGTTGCAGATGCCATGTTCAAACACTCCGGTTGGGCGTTTCCCGAGGAGGCGTGTGGACTCGTGGCGTTCAGCGCTGCGGGTACGCCCGTGCTGACGCTCTGCCTCAGCAACGCGGACGACGCCGGAGATCGATTCACGATTTCTCCTGATGAGCAGTTCGGTGCGATCCGTCTCTCGGAGTCTCTCGGACACAGCATCGGTGCTGTGTTCCACAGCCACCCGCACTCCGACGCCTACCCATCGGAGACAGATATTCGCGGTGGCGCCGATCCGGACTGGCTGCATTTCATCGTCGGCCCTGTGGCAGGACAGCGCCCGCTGCTGAGGGCATATCGGATCGATGGCAGCGAAGTGTCAGAGGTTCAGGTAACCGTCGAGCAATAGACTCGCCGACATGGGCAGATCCGAACACAACCGAGAGGCATATCGCGTCTTGTTCGGCTACGTGGGCGCTGGGGTCCAGATTCTCGCGGCGCTGCTGATTCTGATGTCGTTTCCTGTTATCCCGCTCTGGCTGTTCGCGGGACTAGTGGTCTTTCTTGCCGTATCAACGTGGTGGTCCTGGCGAAAATTCAGCGCCAATTTCATGATGCCAACCCTCGTTGGTACCGCCCAGGCGGTCCTGTGGATGATGCTTGTTGGAGTGGGCGTCGGGATCGTGGGCTGGTCGAAATGAACCTGACGATCCTTGGATCGACTGCTGGTGCGCCGTCGCGCACGAATCCCGCTTCTGGCTATCTCGTTGAAAGTGAAGGCGTCTCCATCTGGATGGACGCGGGCACGGGCACGTTCATGGAACTTGCGAAGCGAGTCGACCCAGGACAACTGGATGCGGTGGTCATCTCCCATACCCATGTGGATCACTGCTCGGACCTCTTCGGGCTCTATGGGTATCTCGCGTTTGGGCCTTCCGGTGATGTGCCTGTGAAGGTCTATGTGCCCGAGGGAGCAGAGGAGCATCTCGCCGCGTTTGCGCGGGCGAGCGACGAGCACATCTTCAACATGGTGCTCGATATCGAGGAGGTTGCCCCAGGGGACGTCGTATCGGTCGGTGAAGTGGAGATCCGGTTCGGCGAGGCGGTCCATCCGGTTCCAGCGCTTGTGACACGCTTCGATGCAGGCGGGGTGTCGCTGACGTACTCTGGCGACACGGGCCCTGGCGGCGATCTCATTGAGATGGCGACAGGAGCTGATGTACTTCTGTGCGAGGCATCGCTAATGGGTCTTCGTGACGAGCGGACCTACCCGTTTCACCTCACCGCAAGGGAGGCAGGGGAGGTTGCAGCATGGGGTGGAGTGGACAGACTGATCCTGACGCACATCGGCGCTGTCATGGATCCAGAGCAGAGTCTTGACGAGGCGTCTGGCTCGTTTACCGGACCTATCGAATACGCCGAACCGGGAAAAGCTTTCAAAATATGAGGTGGCCAAGATGACCGTGAGAACTGGCAGGGCGAACGATGAGTTGAGAACCGTGAAGATCACAAGGGGCTTTACAGAGATGACCCCAGGATCCGTGTTGATCGAGATGGGACGTACGCGTGTGCTTTGCACCGTGTCACTCGACGACGATGTCCCTTCTTGGATGAAGAAGTCTGGCGCAGGCTGGGTGACAGCGGAGTACTCGATGCTTCCGGGGGCAAGTCCACAGCGAGTGAGAAGAAGCTCCGTGAATGGTGGGCGAACGAAGGAGATACAGCGCCTGATCGGTCGATCGCTGCGAGCAGCGGTGGACATGGAGGCGATGGGTCCGCTCACCGCTCGCATCGACTGTGACGTGCTGCAGGCTGATGGCGGCACGCGCACCGCATCTATCACCGGTGCGTGGATCGCGTTGGCGGATGCCTTTGACGCGTGGGTGGCTGAGGGGAAGATGGAGACCAACCCGATCATGAGGAATGTGGCAGCTATCTCCGTTGGTGTTCTCGACGGTGCGGCGATGCTCGACCTCGAATACACGGAGGATGTGGCTGCCGATGTGGACGCCAATATTGTGATGACCGGCGATGGCAGTCTTATCGAGGTGCAGGGCACCGCAGAGGGTGAGCCCTACACAAGAGAGCAGCTCGACACGATGCTCGACTACGCCGCTGCCGGGATCGACACGCTGGTTGCAATGCAGAAGGAGTCGAGAGCATGAAGCGGCCCCACGGCATCGTTGTCGCGTCGAAGAACCCTGACAAGATCGCCGAAGTCGAGGCGGTCCTCTCCCTGCTCGATCCTCCGATCGAGATCATCACCGGGCATCAGTGGGATGACGTTGAGGAGGTCGGGTCGACGTTGCAAGCAAATGCGCTTCTGAAGGCACACGCTGTTGCGACAGCCACTGGCCACGCGGCAATTGCCGATGACACAGGACTCGAGGTTGACGCCCTCTCCGGTGAGCCTGGCGTTCGTACGGCGAGATATGCGGGGGAGGATGCGACATATCACGACAATGTCACACAGCTGCTCTTCGACATGACGGGAGCCGAAAACCGAAAGGCACAGTTTCGTACCGCGGTTGCCCTCGTGCTGCCATCGGGTGACGAGCTTGTTGTGGAGGGGGTTCTCGAGGGTGAAATCACGACGGAGCGTCGCGGTGACGGAGGCTTCGGCTACGACCCAGTCTTCGAGGTTGGGAGTCGCACGCTTGCTGAGATCCCCACCGACGAGAAGAACAGAATCTCGCACCGTGCCTTGGCCCTTCATGAACTCGCCGAGATGCTCTCTGTGTAGCGCGTCGAACAAGTTGGTCTGATCTTGGCGGGTCTCCGGCGATCGGGTTTGACGGTCGTAGCGCGGTCGCCGCGTACCGTGTCAATGGGTCGATGAGCCCATACAGACGTTGCGATCCGTGCCGATGGTCTAGATAACAAACAATCTGTGAACGTGGAGGGAGCGCGGTATGCGAAATCGATTCGAGTCTGCAGGGACAGAACGCGGCGCCACGATCGTCGAATACTCAATGCTGATGTCACTGTTCGTTGTCGCGTTGATTCCCGTCTTGGCTCTGACCACCAATGGTGTCGCAGCGGCACATGACAACGCAGCTTCCCATTTTTCCACCACCCTACATAGCTACTCCGAGGATGACGGCGGCGGTGGCGGCGGCGGGGGAGGAACATCTACCACAACGACAACGGTGCCTCCGACGACGACAACGGTGCCTCCGACCACCACGACAACGGTGCCTCCGACCACCACGACGGTGCCTCCAACGACGACCACCACGACGGTGCCTCCAAACCAAGTCGAGACGGCGGACTACAACGGAGAGATCGTGGTCGTATTCTCCGAGACAGATGGTGTGGTCGGATACGAAATCGTAGAGGCAGAAGGCTGGACGGTGGAGATCCTCGTCGAGAACGACGACAAGGTGCGACTCAGATTCACCCGCCAGGATCCATACCTCCGAGTCATAGCTAAAGGTTGGCTAGTCGATGATCCCGGCGGGGACGACGACGGGGAGCTCAGTGCGAAGACCAACGAGCTGGACAACTAGGAGACTGCTCGGAGGGTCGGGCATCGGATCTCACGCCCGCTCTCAGCCACTTCGGCCGACATCTCGGGTGACAAACGGCGGATTTCGTGCCATCATGGCCGGACGGAGAAAGGAGGTGGTCCAAGAATGTCTGAAAGTATTTGTAGGACCCCGGAGGTGGTCGAGCGCTAGCGCGACCAGCTGTGTACCAGCGAGGTCGCGCTCCTCTCAGAGGTAGGTAGCGACTTCAACTTGGACCACCGGAACCCGGAGCTTCACACGTAGGTCCCGTGCGACGGCGAAATGCCGAAGATGCTCCGGGTTCTCTCGCGCTCACAATCGCTCGCTGTGGAACACACGTGCTCGGTCTCGTCAGGTTCTGTGCAATGTGGCGCCGAGGTGCCATTGATACGGTTCTCCAACGGCGGACATCATCAGTTCATTGGTCATGATGTCACCCACGACTTCGATGACCCGTCCCACACGATCGACCTGCTTGGCCGATGGGCTCAGAGAAACCGTGACGCTCGTGAACTCGAGGCGCGAGTTGTCCCTGGTCCCGGTATGAATCTCGGTGATCCCCGATGGCTGAGATATAACCAATTCCAGCTTGCCGTCCTCGGTCATACGGATGTATCCGGTCTCCGTGTGGAGCGGTCCACCATCGGCACCTTTGGTGCGCTGGGTATATGCAACGAACGGTTTACCGAAATGCTCGAAGGTGACCGTTTCCTCGTAGGTGAAGGGTTCGATCGTCGGATAGTCGCCGTTCCCGGTGCCACGCCATGTTCCCAGCAGGAACGCAACGGGTTGTACCGCCGGATGAACTTCAAGATTCATGTTTCTCCACCTCCATTTGTGCGGGTGCCCGGACTCGAACCGGGACGCCTCTCGGCACCAGGTCCTAAACCTGGCGCGTCTGCCAATTCCGCCACACCC
>JAMBLH010000051.1 GCA_023336875.1 Actinomycetes bacterium | reverse complement strand
GGTCAACCAGAGCGGTTGGCAGCGCGCAGACAGGAGTACCGCATGTCGGGTGTAGGTGACAAGATCAAGTCAGAGTTCGAGAAGAAGCCGAAGACCGAGGACCTGAGCAAAGGTGCCACAAGCGCGACAAGGGACGCTCACCGACGGGTCCTGAATGAGTTGGACTTCTCCGACAGGGAGAGCTTCGATCTTGCGACGAAAGGCTTCATTGCACCGCTTCCAGACAACGGCGTTGTCAAGAACGCCAAGGGCGATGTCATATGGAACTTGCCAGACTTCGATTTCCTTGCCGGCGATTCTGTTGCGCCCGACACGGTGAATCCGAGTCTGTGGCGCGATGCCCAGATAATGTACCGCAACGCTGGCTTGTTCAAGGTCACCGACGGGATCTATCAGGTCTGTGGGATGGATATCTCTAATATCACCTTCATTGAGGGCGACAGCGGTGTGACGATAATGGATCCCTTGATGAGCGAGGAAGTAGCGAAGACGGCGCTCGACCTCTACTACGAGCATCGACCCAAGAATCCGGTCGTGGCCGTGATCTTGACGCACAGCCACATCGACCACTACGGCGGCGTGCTCGGAGTCACCACCACCGCTGATATCGAAGCCGGCAAAGTCGATGTCTATGCCCCGACCGGGTTCACGGGTGCTGCCCTCAATGAGAGCGTCGTCGGTGGCAATCGCCAGGGGCGACTCTCGGCATACCAGTACAGCATGCTCGTTGAACGCGGGCCAAAGGGGAATATGACGAGCGGTCTCGGGCTCGACACGTCGAAGGGCAACACGACGTTTGCAATACCTACCAAGCTGATCACCGAGACAGGCCAAACGGAGACGATTGACGGGTTGGAGTACGAGTTCATGCTCGCTCCGGATACCGAGGCTCCGGCAGAGATGCTCTTTTACATCCCCAAGTACAAAGCACTCACCGTTGCTGAGGATGCCACGTTCACCATGCACAATGTGTACTCGCTGCGTGGGACCACCGTGCGTAGTTCCTACAACTGGGCGAAGTACCTGCGTGAGGCGCGTGAGAAGTGGGGTGGCGTTGCAGAGGTGATGTACGCACCGCACCACTGGCCGATATGGGGTGCCGATCAGATCGACGAGCATCTCAAGCACCACTCAGCGGCCTACAAGTTCATCAATGATCAAGCCGTGCGCAGGGCCAACCAGGGCTACGACATGGTCGAGGCCGCCGAGATGGTGGAACTCCCGGGCGCGCTCGCCCAGGACTTCTCACTTCGCGGCTACTACGGGACGATGAACCACAACGTCAAGTCTGCCCTTGTGAAGCACTTCGGCTGGTTCGACGGAAACGCTGCAACGCTACATCCCTTGCCTCGTGTGTCTGCAGGCACGCGGTATGTCGAGTACATGGGCGGCGCGGATGCGATCATGGAGAAGGCAGAGAGGGACTTCGCCAATGGCGATTATCGGTGGGTAGCCGAGGTATTGAATCACCTCGTATATGCCGATCCAGGCAACGCTGATGCAAAGAACTTGCTTGCCGATACCCACGAGCAGCTTGCATATCAGACCGAAGCCGGCACGTGGCGCGGGCTGTATCTGAGCGCGGCGAAGGATCTTCGAGAAGGCGTGAAGGCACTCCCTGTCGTCGACTTTGCCAGTCCAAGCACGATCGCAGCGATGCCATTCGGTCTGTATCTTGACGGTCTCTCCACGCGGCTCGATCCGGCGAAGGCGTCCGGCGTTGTCATGGGAATCAATGTGGAGTTCACGGATACGAAGGCCAAGTGGTATCTCGTGCTCGAGTACGGAACTCTCCAATATTACGAGAGCAGGAAGGAATCCGATGCTGACCTGTCGCTGTCGATGACGGTCGCGGACTTCGTGGACATCGCTGAAGGCAAGACGAAGATCGACGACGAGATCAAGAACGCGACGATCACCCTGACAGGAAGTCAGACGAAATTCGACCAATTCCTGTCGGTGTTCGATTCGTTCGATGCCTGGTACAACGTTGTCACCCCAGTAGTGGAGAAGTAGGAGACAGAGGCACTGGGCGGACCCTTAGGACGGTTCCCCGGCTCTGTTCTCTGGGCCAGCGAACTCGAAAACGCTGCAGTGGAACCCTGGGTTCGCGGCCCTAGTTGCGGGAGAGGGCGATGAGGCGGAGCATCTCGATGTACATCCAGATGATGGTGACGGTGAGGCCGAAGGCGCCATACCACTCGTAATACTTGGGTGCGCCCGCATCCGTGCCGCGGACGATCATGTCGAAGTCGAGCATGAGGTTGAGTGCTGCAATGCTGACGATGAAGACCGAGAACAGGATTCCGAGGCCTCCGGAGAAGAACGGAATCGAGACACCGAAGAGGGTGAGCACGAATGTGAGCATGTAGAAGACGAAGATGCCAAGAGTTGCTCCAACAACGATGCCGCGGAACCTGGCCGTGACCTTGATCGCGCCGGTCACGAACAGCACGAGCATGACGACGAACACAACGGACGTTGCCATGATCGCCTGCAGCACGATCCCCTCATACGCAGCGTCATAGATGTGGCTGATCACGCCGAGGCCGACGCCCATCGTCAGGGCGTAAAGCGGTCCTGTGAACTTGGCGATCTGGGGCTTGAACGCGGTCACGATGGCGAGCACCACCGCCGCGATCAGAACAATGAACCACCAGCCCGGGATCGAACTCGTGCCCGTCTCAGGCTCCACGAGATTCCATCCCCACATACCGGCCCCCACCACTAG
>JAMBLH010000050.1 GCA_023336875.1 Actinomycetes bacterium | reverse complement strand
CAGGGCGGAAAGCTCTCCAATCAGCGCCCCGTCACCCAGAGATGGCGCGCATCGGGTCTCGTCAAGAAGGATCAACTCACGCACTTACTCGAATCAAACGGCGCGACCCGCGTAAACGCCTGACCTAGCCCGTTTTGGCGTGGCTTACGGGAATATGTTCCCGTTAGCCACGCCAAAACGGGCTATTTGTAGTCGTAGAAGCCTCTCCCGGACTTTCGGCCGAGGAGGCCGGCTTCGACCATGCGTCGCAGGAGAGGAGGTGCGGCATAACGGGGGTCCTGGTACTCCTCCATGAATGCGTCGGCAACGGCGAGCATCGTGTCATTGCCGATGAGGTCAGACAGGGTCAATGGACCCATCGGGTAGCCGACACCGTTCACCATGGCGGCATCGATGTCCTCTCTCGTTGCAAAGCCCTCCTCGTACATCCGCACAGCCTCAAAGATGTACGGACAGAGCAGTTTGTTCACGATGAAGCCAGCGCGGTCCTTGGCATGGACGACGGTCTTGCCGAGGACGTCCGTTGCAAAGTCGGCGGCGCGAGTAGCAACCGCTTCGTCGGTGACCACGGTCGAGATGACCTCAACAAGCGGCATTACGGTAGCAGGATTGAAAAAGTGCATCCCGATCACAGACTCCGGGCGACTCGTTGCGGTCGCGATCTGTGTGATGGGGATTGATGATGTGTTCGAAGCGAGAATCGCATCCGGTGAATCGACGATCTCATCGATTTGCTGAAACAGTTCGCGCTTCACGTCGAGATCCTCGACTACGGCCTCGATCACAAGATCACGGTCGGCAAAGGATCCAAGATCGGTCGTGAACGTCAGGTTCGCCAACGCCGCGTCGCGACCCGCTTCGTCGATCTTCCCTCGTTCAAGGGCTTTGGCCACCGACTTCTCAATGCCCACCCTCGACTTCGCCGCCAACTCGTCCGTCATCTCGACGACGATCACACCAACACCGGCCTTGGCGCAGACCTCGGCAATGCCCCCACCCATCTGACCACCACCGACGATTCCGACCTTGTCAATGCTCATCTGCACCCTTCCTGTTCGGTAGCGTCATGGTAGGTTCGTCCTCCCACGACTCGTTCACGAGGTGACGGAATGGACCGCTACACCGCCGACAACCTTGCGAACTGGAACGCTGTCGTGGGCAAAGCTGGGTGCAACAGTCACCGGCATCGCCTTCTCGGCATCGCTCTCGACGTTGCGCGCGATACCGCGGATCGTCTCGGTGTCGATGCTCGGTTCGTCGTATCCGATCTATACGCAAGCCCACTGACCACGGGGTCTATGATTCCGCAGCGCCAGCAGATACCACCGATGGGAGAGACCATGCGAGTCGGAACGTCAATGACTGATGTGGTCGGTAACACTCCGGTGGTGCAACTGCACAAGGTCGTACCGAACGGTGCCGCTGATGTCTTTGTGAAGCTCGAGTGGTTCAACCCGACAGGCTCGTACAAGGACCGTATGGCACTTGCCATGATCGAAGAGGCCGAACGGCGAGGCGATCTTCGTCCGGGGATGACCGTCGTCGAGTACACCGGTGGGAGCACAGGTTCGTCCTTGGGCTATGTATGCGCCGTGAAGGGGTACAAGCTCAAGGTCGTCTCCTCCGATGCATCCGCGGAGGAGAAGCTCAGAACCATGCGTGCGTTCGGGGCAGATCTTACGGTCCTCAAGAGTGACGGGGGAATGGTCACACCCGATCTGCATGACCGCTTGATCGATCAGGCATCGAAGTTTGCTGCTGAACCGGACACGTACTGGACAGACCAATTGAACAACGCGGATTCCCTAGTTGGCTACCGAACCATCGGACTCGAACTGCTCGAGCAGATGGACCGACCGATCGACGTGTTCTGTGCCGCGGTCGGCACGGCGGGGCTTGCGATGGGTGTCTCCGCCGGGCTCGCCGAGGGCGGATCGGACGCCAGGATCGTGATATTCGAACCCGCCTCCACACCATTCATCACCAAGGGTGAAGCTGGGACACATGGCGTTGAAGGCATAGGCATTGGTTTCCGACCACCGCTATTGGACGAGAGGCGATACGACGAGGCGAGGGCGATAGACGAATCCGACGGTCGGGCCATGGCGCGACGGCTCGCCGCCGAAGAGGGTCTGCTTGCGGGAATATCGACAGGCCTCAACGTGACAGGCGCGATCGATATTGCGAAAGAACTTGGCCCGGAACACACAGTGGTAACCGTCGCAGTGGACACAGGACTTAAGTATCTCGCTGGTGATCTCTTCTCGACGTAGCCAGCGTCCCTAGTGACCCGGTGCATTCTCGATCGCGGCGAAAGCTTGTCTGCGAGCTTCGATGATCTCGAAACCGATCTGTTCGAGTGTGTCCATCAGCCAGAGATAGGCTGGCTTGCCTGGTCGGTAGTCCGCCTCTGCCATTCCCTGGATCCTGCCCTGCTCCTGGAGCGCCTTTACCTTTGCGTGATTGTTGTGCGGCTCAACGGTGTACACACCCAGCGTCCGTCCCCCGTTCGCGTTGAGAATGGAGAACGCGGGCACATCAGAGGGTCCGTCGGCGATGTAGACGATGTTCTTCATAGGTACCCGTCGCTGGTCGGGTGCCATGCGCGCGTTCACCTCGAGTCCTGGGATCTTGTTGACGCCCTTATTGATCTCGAATATCGCTCTCGTCTTGGACGTATTGTCGATCGTGTATCCGATATGGCTGATCGGGCTGGAACCGCCAGGAACTGGAAGGCGCTCCAGATAGCCCGGCTCTGCAACATCCTCGATGAAAGTGTTCGCCCAAATGCCGTCAACGACAGGACCGAACACTGACCCCTCGATGATCTCTCTCAGACCCGTCGAAACAATGTAGTGCTCAACTGTGATCCCCTCACTTTCGAACTCGGGGATCTCACCGATGTGCTGCCTCGTGGTCTCCATGAAGTCCGGCATACCTGGTACTGGCACCAGGTCCTCACCGAGTTCGCGCAACTTGACGTTGGACAGCCCCTCGAACACACCCTCGCGCACGTATGTGAGGAGGTGTCCGAGATACGCCGTGTCCCTTTGGATGATCACACCGTTGCGCTCGTAGTACTCGACGAGCCCCTCGACCTCGTTCCAGAAGTCATCGGGATCCACGCCATAGGCGTCAAAGATGGGGTCCTGCATGTTCGAAGGGATCAGTGTCTTATCGAAATCCCAGACGAAAGCGATGACGGTCTGGGTGTAGAGCGGTGCTGGCATGTCAGCAGCCTAGGCTCCTACGGCCTCTCGAAACCTGCGAACCGGACGGCATCATCGTCAAACCACCAACCCTGCAGCGAGCACGGCGTACCGCGAAGAGCCGTGTGGGCCTCGCCCAGTCGATTGAGGGACACGATGACGTTTAGTGACCATGCACGCTGGTCCAGCGCCCATGCCACCTCGGAGAGCAGCTCAACGTCTGTATCGACATCGAGTACAACCTCAACCATTCGTGTGCGGTCGGCAACAACGGCACGCACCGCTCCCGCATCGATGGGGGAGTCAAGAAACTCGGCAAGAGACATCTCGACCGCGTCATCGACGTGCGCACGATGAGCAAAGAGCACGGCTTCCGTGACGAAATCGACGCTAGTTCTTGCTTCCTGTACCGCGACTGCCATCTCCGCCTCCATAACGAATAACAACAGTGTAATTCAAAGTTGGCGCGAGTCGCAACTGCTAGCTTGAAACGCTCACGGAGTACGCGCCTGACTCAGCGTCGAAGTCCATCTCAACGATGCCTTTCGCACTCGCAGCCTTGACGAACTGCAGGAAGCCACCATAGCCGTAGCGCTTCTCCGAGAATTCAGAGTCGGCCTTGCGCATCTCATCCTTGAGGCTTGACAGAGCAACAGGATCGTCAGACTTGATTGCTGCAATGGTCGTGACGAGGAGATCGAAAGCCTCGCCCTCACCGCGGCCATCTTCTGGAAAGGACACCACCGGGTCACCTTTGCGAGACGAAGCGTCCAACTGTACTTTCTTGCGTTCCGCCAGGTTTCGGGTGAGCTCGCTGAACGATCGGAAGCCGTAGTCGCTCTCGGAGAACGTCGAGTCCTTCCGCAGCAACGCCCGCTTGAGCTGGGAGATCCGGACCTCGTCGTCAGTTGACCGTTGAAGGCCCCCGAGTGTGCGCGAGATGAGTCCATCGAGGCTCTCGAGGTTCTTGGCTGGCGACGCTGGTTGAGCTTTGCCACGTCTGATCACCTTTGCTTGCGGAGTATCGGTGAGTGGGAGATCGACACCGTCAAGGTTCTCGTAGAAGAGGAACTCATCGCACGCCGGGGGCAGCAACCTCGACGTGGACGCCTTCAGGCCGACACCGATCACCTTCTTGTTCAGCTCCCGCAGCTTGTGCACGAGGGGGCTGAAATCGGAATCGCCGGTGCAGAGCACGAACGTGGTCACATAGTCGCGCTCGAATGCGAGTTCAATGGCGTCAACCGCCATCTTGATATCAGCGGCATTCTTCCTCACAGCGCCCTTGCGCTGTGGTATCTCGATCATCTCAACGTGGTTCTCCACCAACATTTGGCGATCGTCGTTGAAGTACGTCCAGTCGGCGTATGCCTTTCGGACCACCACGCGACCGCGCTCAGCGAGAGCGTCCGCTATGGGCCGGAAGTCAAATACCGTGCCAAGGTCCTCCCGCGCACCGATGGCGAGGTTTTCGTAATCAATGTACAGAGCAATTCGTGCATCTTCCATGGGCACAGGGTATCAGGCCGTGGTTCCGCTTCCTTCATTCCATCGCACCAGCGTTTCCGCTGCCCACTTTCGGCATTGCTCGAGGACAGCCTCCGGATCCTGATCGACGCCTCGTCGGATTGGCTCGCCGAAGGCGACCCTCACGTGTGTGCCGAAGGGAACGGGGAGCATGTTGTTCAAGAACACCTTCCATGATCCATCAACCACGGTCGGGATGATCTCAAGGTCAGGGGCACCCTCCATCAGAGCAGCAACACCACCCACTCGATACTCCCCGAGCGACCCGTCTCGCGATCGTGTCCCCTCAGGAAAGATCACGGCGGAGACGTCGCGGCTTTGGCACTCTGCTGCCATCTGGGATATGGCAGCCATTGCCTGGGTGCGTTCGCCCCGATCTATGAGCGCGTTGCCTCCCCGTCGAAGATTCAGGCTGATGGAAGGTATCCCCCGCGCGAGGGACCGCTTCGCCACGTACTTGGGAAAGTTACGAATGAGGATCCCACCAAAGATCGGCACGTCATACATGCTCTGATGATTTGAGACGAAGAGGTAGCCACCCGATGCGCTGAATCGTTCGAGTCCCTCAACATCGAACCGCACGCCAGAGATCGCGAAGACGCCCAGCAGGGTTCTCTGAAGAGCCGCCATGGTCCATTCGAACGGTCTCAATCCAAACAGCAGTGCCACCCTTCCAACAATGTCGTAGAAGACCAGCGACACACCAAATGCGATCAGCGTCGGAATCGAGAACACCCAGTCGCGCAGTGAAGTCTTCACGAGGTGTGGTCGAGCCAGTCGATCAAGGCCGAGTTGACCGTATCTGGCTGCTCCTGCTGGGTCCAGTGGCCCGATCCCTCGATGATCACCGTCGTGAGGTCAGAGATCCACCGATCCATGCCAACGGTCAGGCTGACGGGGAGGACAGGATCACCATCAGCTGCGATCATCAAAGTTGGCTGAGTAATAGCTGCGTCGATTGCCCAGGCAAATGCTGCGGCGTTGGCATCGATGTTGCGATACCAGTTCACCGGACCAGTGATACCTCCAGATGAAAACGCCTCGGCGAATACCGAGAACTCCTCTTTCGTCAGAAAGTTCTGATCGGCTGCCATGGGCGAGTAGACAGCCCTGAGCCAGGCCTTCGGATCCGCATCAAAAAGCGCCTCGACCACTCCCTCTTCCTGAAACATGATCACGTAGCCGAATCGATCCGGGAGTTGGCTCTTGAGAACGTCGATGGTCGGGAACCCAACGCATGCCCCTCGATACGGAACGTTGAGTGAGACAACCCTCGATATCCGATCGGGGTGCGTTACTGCCGTTGTCCACGCAACGATGCTCCCCCAGTCATGACCGACAACCGTTGCGGTTTCAATTCCCAACCGATCGAGCAACCCTACAACGTCACCAACAAGGTGAGCCAACGAGTACTCCGTCGGAGCAGCTGGTTTGGATGAACTGCCGTAGCCGCGCTGATCGAACGCGATCGCGCGATACCCAGCGTCCACAAGCGCCGGAACCTGATGCCGCCATGAGTACGCCAATTCAGGGAACCCGTGCAGGAGCACTATGGCGTCGCCAGATCCCTGATCGTCCACGGCAAGAGTGACGCCGTTAGTTTCGATTGCCCGCATGTTGCTCTCTTGAGTAGACGGTAGACCGTAGACAGTAGACGGTATGCCTCGGCAGTGATCACGGGACAGGAGCGGGAGGGGCGACTCTCTTGGTTTGTCGGATTACGGATATTTCCGGCACCTAAGGGAATCTGCACTCCTTTCATGTGTTGAGGAGAAGGCGCTCACATCCAACGCGGTGGCATGTCTGGCCAGCAACTCGTCGACCCACTCGGCTCACTCGGTGTATATAGCTGAACGAAGCTGTCGCTGTCGGCCATCGGCCTTCAGCAGGAACTCTCACACATGCTGGCAGGAAGCTGACAGCCATTGGCTCAGGAAATAGGCTGCCTCGGCCGAGGGGGATCAGCCGAGGCAGCCAGACGATCGGTTGCGGGTGGGACTGTTTCCGAGCGTCACTTCTGTCGATGCGAGTCAGCGGGAAGGAAGGAGAGAGAAATGCGACCCACCCGACAGAAATCCATGTCTTCACGCTTCGGGGCTATTCACCGCTTGTGAAGCGTTTCACAAGTTAGACGTCCTGAACGACACGCCGGGTTCCCCGAACTGTCGAATTCAAGAAAGGGCGAGCTCCACCTCACCACCAGTGAAGAACCAAACGGTATGGGCACATTCCATATAGCGACACCGATTCAGCCTCGCGAGGAACGCTCTATCCGTCGAATGAGGAACACGAGGGAGACCCCAGCACCAGCAAACAGCGCATATGTGAACGCGCTGATGTTGACCAGGATGGCCAACCGCCCGGCATCGCTCGCCGGATCTCCGAGGAGGATCTGTGTGATCTGGCTTGGGATCACTCCTCCCAACCAAAGTAGCCACCAGAGGTCTCCGAGTTGAGATCTCGGGTACTCCCGCCATTCCTCTCCAATGGGCACGTGGCCATACGGAACCTGGGAGATTCTCTCGATCTCGTTGAAGACGAGCTTCGGGAGAAACAGGTTGGCAAACGGTATGAGCCATGCCCCAATCGTCCAACCACCGCGCCATCTCCTACCAATAGGACCCCTCGCATCGAAAGACTTTGATGCCGAGTACGTCCAGGTCATAACGAGAACGCCTGTGATGATCAGAAGGAGAAGGGCGAGGCCTGTCCAACCAGCCCAGGTGACTTCCACCGAAGCAATTGAGTCGCTCTCGGCGTCGGACAGTTCTCCTGAGAACTTCTGAAGGGCCGATGCGTAGCCGAAGCCAGCTATTGCAGCGCCCACAAGGACGACCGAGGCGATCGATAGCGACACAGCGACAACAACGGTCAGCGGACGCGAGATATCGGTAGCACCCCTTTGCGTGCTGGTCGGTTCGGGAGGTACGTCTCCCGGACCAAGTTCAGCTGGATACCACTTGCCGTCAGAAGCAAGCCACCAGCCATCGTCTCTTGGACGGTCAGCCATGGAGGGAAGCTACCTCGTTGGGGAGACCAAACCGCTTACGCCTCAACGATCCCTGCAAGGGCGTTTGAGTTCTCGTTCGCTAT
>JAMBLH010000049.1 GCA_023336875.1 Actinomycetes bacterium | reverse complement strand
TCGCCCCAGACCTGGATGTTCACGTCGATGACATCGTCGTAGGCTGTCGCGACTCCTGTCATCGTGTAGGTGACCGTGAACTCGTGATGTTGGTCGGCCGCCTGATAGTGCCAAACGATTCGGGCGTGTCCAGGGATCGATGTAATCCCATACGTCCCCTGGGGGGAGTTGCACCCCAAGTCGACACATCCGCCAAGCTCGTACGCACCGCCCGCGTCGCTGACGCTCACATTCGAGATCGATTCGCCCTGGCGAAGTGGGATGTCCCGATACGCGCCGGAGAAGGACCCGGAGAAGTCGTACGTGATCTTCTCTGTGACAGAAAGCGAAGCATCGTCATTCACGACGATTTCAGTATCCGCAGAAAAGATTGAATATGACTTGGCGTCAGCTGGAGAGGCGAGTACACCGACAAGCAGTATGCCAAGCAGCGGAAGTGCAAGTCTGCGCATCGTCAGAAGGTGACTTCTGGAGCCTCTTCTGCGCCAGGCCCGGCATCGTAGAACTCGCGAGCGTCGAAGCCGGTGAGGCCTGCAACGATGTTGGTGGGGATCTTCTGCACAGTGTTGTTGTAGCTGAGCACCGTGTCGTTGTAAATCTGGCGTGCGATTGCGATCTTGTCCTCTGTGTCGGAAAGCTCATTCTGGAGATTCTGGAAGTTCTCTGAGGCGCGAAGCTCTGGATAGTCCTCTGCGACGGCAAAGAGTTGGCGGAGAGCCGATGTGAGGAAGTTGTCAGCCTGTGCCTGCTCCGCTGGGGTGCTTGCCGAGTTGCTTGCTCCCCTTGCCTGGGTCACCCGCTCGAACGTTTCGCTTTCGTGGCTTGCGTAGCCCTTGACAGTTGCAACCAGATTTGGAATCAGATCCGATCTGCGTTGGAGCTGCACATCAACGTGGCCCCACGCGGTGTCGACCCGATTCCTTTGTTGGACGAGCTTGTTGTATGCCCGAACGACAAGGAACCCGATGACCAACACAACGACGATCACGATTATCCACACCATGGGCAGAGTGTAGACGTCCAACTCACAGCACTCCTTCACAATTGCATACTTTCATACTCAGGATTTGCTGATGGACGGAGTCGCGATAGGCTGATGGATTGGAACGCACGTCAGGACGTGCGTCAGAAACAGGAGCCTTCCATGAGCTTCAGACCTCTCACCGACCCCGGAACCGGGGAGGAGTATCTACCGATCGCCAAACGCGGCGATGCGCTCCTCAACGACGAGTTCTTGAACAAGGGAGACGCGTTCTCCCATGAGGAGCGATCGATGTTCGGGCTCTGTGGGATGCTTCCCGACCATGTCGCCTCTATCGACGAGCAGTTGCTGAGGGTGCGCGTTCAATTCGACTCCAAGGTGAGGGACATCGACAAGAACGTGTATCTGAACGCGCTTATGGACCGAAACGAGACGCTCTTCTATCGATTCGTCCAGGAGAACCTGCGTGAGGTCGTGCCCATCATCTACACGCCAGTGGTGGCCAAGACGTGCTCGCATTGGAGCAGGATCTACAGGATGGCCCATGGCCTCTACATCACCCCGCGCGACCGCGGGCGGATCGCGGAACTGCTTCTTGCCCGTCCCGTTGAGCTGCCACCGGTAATCGTTGTCACGGATAACGAAAGGATCCTGGGGATCGGTGATCAGGGTGCCGGGGGGATGGGAATTCCCATAGGAAAGCTCGCCTTGTACACCGCCGCGGCCGGCATCCACCCTTCGCGATGCATTCCGATCTCGATCGACGTGGGAACGAATAACAGTGAGCTCCTTGAGGATCCTCTCTACGTCGGATATCGCGAGCCGCGTCTTCGAGGCCAGGAATACGAGGATCTGATCGACGAATTCGTGGACGCAGTGCGCTCGGTCTTCCCCGGCGCGCTGCTGCAGTGGGAGGACTTCGCCAACCGAACGAGCTTCGATAACTTGGAACGTCACCGAAAGCGGATTACGTCATTCAACGACGACATACAGGGAACTGCTGCGATGGTTGTTGGTGGGCTGATCGCAGCAACCCGCTCGATCGGGACGCCTTTCACCGAGCACAGAGTCGTGATCGTCGGGGCGGGCTCGGCCGGCCACGGCATCAGGGAACAGATCGCTCAGGCGATGGTGGGCCCGGGCATGAGCGTCGATGACGCGAAGCGACAGATCTATGTTCTGGACAGCAGAGGCCTCGTGACATCGGATCGTGCAACGTTGTCGAACATCAAACGTGATCTTGCAACGCCGATGGAGCAGATTGCCGACTGGGATGGTGCGGAGAATCCGTACTCGCTCCTCAACGTGGTGACAAATGTTCAACCGACGGTGCTGATCGGCGTGAGTGGCACCGCCGGCCTGTTCACTGAGGAAGTCGTCAGAGCCATGGGGGCCAAATGTGACAGACCGATCATCCTGCCTCTGTCCAATCCAACCAGCCATACCGAAGTAACACCTACCAACGCGATCCGATGGACTGACGGCCATGCCATCGTCGCGACAGGTTCACCGTTTTCCCCGGTTGAGTACGAAGGCGAGATCCATCGCGTCGGACAAGCGAACAATGTATTCATCTTCCCCGGCATGGGACTCGGCGTGATAACCGTCAAGGCAACAGAGGTGACGGACGGTATGTTTCTCGCCGCGGCTCGTGCGCTTGCGGACAACATTGCGCCAGAACTTGTGGCTCAGGGTCAGATCTTCCCGAATATCGAGGACGTTCGCGAGGTGTCGCGACGAGTAGCGATCGCCGTTGCTGTGAGAGCGATCGAGGAGGGTGTTGCGGATCACATGGACGATCTCGAGGCCGCAATCGATGCCGAGATGTGGAGTGCAGAGTACCTCCCGTATCGCCAGGTAGGCATGGGACCGAGTACCTAAGGAAGAGGTCCACAGTCCACAGTCCACAGTTCAGAAAGTCGGAATGCACCGGAATGTCGCACACTCGCCCTTCGGTTGCTGACTGTCAACTGCTAACTGTGAACTGTGAACCTCTTCAAACTCTTCGAACTCTTCACACACCCATCCCTCTGCCGATGATCTCCTTCATGATCTCTGTCGTGCCTCCGTAGATGGTCTGTACCCTCGCGTCCAGATAGGCGTGAGCGATTGGATACTCCATCATGTATCCGTATCCGCCGTGTATCTGGACCCCCATGTCGACGACCCTCCTGAGCATCTCGGTTGTCCACCACTTTGCCTCTGCTGCCTGTTCGATCGAGAGTTCACCTCTGCCGTGTTCCTCCAGGAGCCGGTCGACAAAGACGCGTCCTATGTCGACCTCGGTGCGTGCCTCGGCCAATTGGAATCGGTTGTGCTGGAAGCTGCCGATCGGTCTGCCGAATGCTTGTCGCTCCTTGGCATATTCCAGGGCTATCTGCAGTGCCGCTTCTGCGCCAGCGACGGCCCCGATCGCGATCGAGAGTCGTTCCTGGGGAAGATTCGCGACGAGGGCGAAGAAGCCCATCCCTTCGTCGCCAAGCCGATTCGAAACCGGGACGGGAACATTACTGAAGAACAATTCCGCGGTGTCCTGTGCGTGGAGTCCCATCTTTTGGAGGTTGCGTCCCCGTTCGAAGCCTTCCATTCCGTCCTCCACAACAAGCAGCGTGAGACCCGCATGAGGGTCGTCAGAGGTTCGGACGACCACGATTACAAGGTCGGCGTTGATCCCGTTCGTGATGAAGGTCTTCGAACCATTGACCACATAGGTGTCTCCCTCGAGGCGTGCTGTGGTCGCGATACCCGAGAGATCCGAACCTGTTCCTGGTTCCGTCATCGCAATGGCGGTCATGAGTTCTCCGTTCGCAAGACCAGGAAGCCATCGGTCCTTCTGCTCATCCGTGCAGTAGGAGAGGAAGTAGGGAACGCATATGTCGTTGTGGAGCGTGACACACATACCGGAGCCACCTGCTCCACCGCCGGTGAACTCCTCGTCGATGACAGCGTTGTACCGATAGTCGTCGACTCCACCGCCGCCGTACTTCTCTGGGATTGCCATCCCCAGGAGACCGGCCTCGCCAGCCCTTCGGAACATCGCCTTGTCGACCCTGCCCCTGGCGTCCCAGTCGGCCACGTTCGGGAGGATCTCCTTCGCCAGGAAATGTTGAACGGACTCGCGGAACAGCTCGTGATCCTGGTCAAAGACAGTACGTTGCATGCAACGCACGCTACCGCTCCGCGGAGCGAATCGCACAAGATGCGGAATAGATATTGACAGAAGCGGACAACGGCGCGACATTGGACGTACATAGCCGATTTGGGACCGACCGCCGTGTCGACTCAGGATCAACACAACGCAGATGTCCTTGACATTTGAGACCCAAGCCGGTTGACGGCAGAGATCAGAAAGCCGTCGCGGTAGGTCGGTTTACGTGAGAGGGACCTCAGTGAGGTCCCTCTCTCTCGCTCATCAACAGTGAGTCAGAGTCTCTTAAGCCTGGCCGTGAAGTGGCGGAGCCACGGAGCTTGCTCAACGATTTCGTAGCCCCCGAGTTCCTCAGCGCGGGAGGCGACGTCGATCACGACCTCGGCGACGTAGTCGATGTGGCTCTGTGTGTAGGTTCGCCTGGGAATCGCGAGGCGAACGAGTTCCATTGCCGCGGGTTCATCGGGACCACCGTCTGGGTCACGACGGCCGAACATCACGGTTCCGATCTCGACACCGCGAACACCGCCCGCCCTGTAGAGCTCGATCGCCAGTGACTGTGCCGGATACTGGTGCGGCGGGACATGTGGCAGCAATGCAGCAGCGTCGAGGTAGACCGCATGGCCTCCTGGTGGTTGAACGATCGGCATCCCTCCTGCAAGGACGGTCTCGGCGAGGTACTCCGTCGATCTGATCCGGTACCGGAGATAGTTCTCGTCGAGCACCTCCATGAGTCCAACAGCCAAAGCTTCGAGGTCGTAGCCTGCCAATCCACCGTAGGTGGGGAAACCTTCTGTGAGAATCAGGAGGTTTCGCGCCTCCTGTGCCCACGTGGAATTGTTGAGAGCGAGAAAGCCTCCGATATTTCCGAGGCCGTCCTTCTTGGCTGACATGGTTGCACCATCGGCGTAGGAGAACATCTCCTGAGCGATCTCCATGGGCGTGCTGTCTGCGTAGCCATCCTCACGTGTTTTGATGAACCATGCGTTCTCAGCAAAGCGGCATGCATCGAGGAAGAACGGGATGCCGTACTCGTCGCACACATCTCTCGCTTCTCGGAGATTGGCCATCGACACGGGTTGGCCGCCCCCTGAGTTGTTCGTAACCGTGATCATGACGAGTGGAACGTTTTCGACGCCGACTTCTGCGATCGTCTCTCTTAGGGCTCCGATGTCCATGTTGCCCTTAAATGGCAGGATCGTGGCCGGATCGGTACCGCCAGGAATGACAATGTCGCGTGCTTCCGCCCCCTGGTATTCAACGTTCGCCCGCGTCGTGTCGAAGTGGGTGTTGTTCGGCACGACGTCACCATCTTTCACGGCGACACTGAACAGGATCTTCTCTGCAGCCCGACCCTGGTGTGTCGGAATGACGTGGTCGAACCCGGTGATGTTCTGGACAGCTTCCTCGAAGCGGAAGAAGGAGCGGCTTCCTGCGTATGTCTCGTCGCCGCGCATCATGCCGGCCCACTGTTCCGACGACATGGCTCCCGTGCCCGAATCTGTGAGGAGGTCGATGATCACCTCATCCGCATGCAGCCCGAACAGGTTGTTGCCAGCGCGCTCGAGCGCAGCCTCTCTTGCCTCTAGGTCAGGGAGATCGATCGCCTGCACAGTGTGGATTCGGAAAGGCTCGATAATCGTGTTGTAGTCCATGAGTCGAGACTACAGACCAGCTATCAGATATTGGTCGTGAGGCGAAGGTCGGATGTTGTTTCGCGGTGACGAGCTACGCGTTTGGCCAGATCGGGGAACGCGTGGTCGATCTGATAGGGGTAACCATCCCACCATCCATCGCGGTCGGGGTCGAACCTCCTGGGTCCAGGCGTTGCGGACAGGGCACGGTGTTTCATGTCGGCCTCAATTTCACCGGCGCGATCAAGAATGTCAGCCGAATCCAGTGGTTCGAGCACTTCCATTCGAATCGTTTGGTTGAATCTCAGGTCGGTGGTGTATGGGTGTTCCCAGACTGTTGTTCCGCCGGTGAGTACCACGGGGAGCAGGGGACGCCCTGTCCGGGCCGATAATTGAAATGCTCCTTGGTGAAAGGCAATCTCGATACCGAGAATTGACCCCTGGGGGAACACGACATAACTCGAGCAGCGACTGAAGGCGAATTCTGCGTTTCGCACCATGGCTCGAAATGTGGAGGCACCGTTGGTGGTTGAGATAGGACTCTGCCCTGAGGCTGTGAGGTAGCGGCCGAGGAGCTTCCACTCAAAGAGTTCCTGTGCCGCTGAATAGGAGAGTTCCAAGGGGAGGCGATTCAGCGCAAGAACATCGGCGAAACCCTCATGGAGCGGCGCAACGACATACTGCTTGGAGGGGTCGATGCGGTGCGTGCCGTGCGTCTCGACGGTGAGGCCGACCGCGCGAGCTGCTCGTGTGGCCCAGTCCTTTTCTGCGGCATGCATGCGGTCGCGATCTCCCGAGCGTGCCGCGAGGAGGAGCTGAACGTACCTGGGGCCGAAAAGAGGTGTTCCACGCAGGATCGCGGTGATCTGATCTCTCCGTGTACGCGCTGAGGCCTTGCCTCCTGGGAGCGAGTACTGACGGGACATCTGGCGTGGGTGCATCATGAGTCAAACCCCTGCAGGTTCAGATCAGTTCCCGATTACGAATCCGAATT
>JAMBLH010000048.1 GCA_023336875.1 Actinomycetes bacterium | reverse complement strand
CCGTACAACACGGTTCGTGCCGCGGGCGCTCTGGCATTCATCGTGGGTGTTCTCGTATGGAGTTACCTCGCCGATACAACCGCTGGACTGATCACCATCCTCCCGGCCGGCGCTGTATTCGTCGATGCATTGCACCGTCGGAACCATGGCACGTCGGCACTTCCTGCCGAGATCATGGGAACGACCGCGATTGGTGTCGCGCTCGTACTGCGAGGGCCATCTCCAGGCATCTACGGTCTTGCGATCGTGTGGGTCCTCATCTCGACCAGTCTCATTCTCCCTGTCCGTCAGGCCGCAGCTCTCGTTGCATACATCGTCGCGTGGGCAGCATCTGCCACTGCCCTCTTCCTGTTGACCGACCTAAGTTTCGTTGGGATCATCGAAGGCTCCGGGGCAGCGGGACTGGTTGACCGTGTTGCTGCCGCGGTGTTCGTCGCGACAATCTCGGTCGTGATGATCGGTGCCATCCGTACGGTGTTGCGTTCACAGGATCAACAAACGGAGGCACTCGCGCAGGAGCGGAGGGCAGTGCAGCTGAAGAACGAATTCGTCTCCATGGTTAGCCACGAACTTCGGACTCCGCTCACAGGCATGGCCGGATTCACCGACACTCTCGCTGATTCGTGGATGAGCCTGCCACCCGACGAGGTAGATGAGTTCCTTACGATCATGCGACAGGAGAACGAGCACCTATCGAATCTCGTTGAGGACATCCTCGTCATCCCGCGCCTCGAGGCTGGGCAGCTCCGCCTCAATCCGGAGGAATTCGACCTCGCTGCAGAGGCACACGCTGTGGCAGCGATGATCTTCGACGACAATGCATACGCGGTTTCGATCCCTCCAAACGTGATCGTCAGGACTGATCGAACACGCCTGCGGCAAGTGCTGCGGAACCTTCTCGAGAATGCAGAGAAGTACGGTGGTGACGAAGTGCTCGTCGATGGAGAGTTGTATGCGCCCGGGCTCTACCGCGTTGCCGTCTCGGACAACGGAGCGGGAGTAGACGAAGCGGATCGCGACAAGATCTTCAAGCACTTTGAGCAGCTCTCAACAGGCGATGCCAGACTCCAGCGAGGCGTGGGGCTTGGATTGCCGATCGCAAGAAAGCTCTCACGTGCAATGGGCGGGGACCTCTGGTACGAGGACAGATTCCCGGTCGGCTCAAGGTTCTGCTTCTCCGTGACACTTCAGGGACAAGAGGAAGCTCACAATCCGTCGGACGCCGAGCAGGTCCCTGTCTAGGAGGCTGTTGATTAGTGGCGTTGGTCAGATCGGCGATCAGGCGCGCCAGTCGCAAAGGGCGAGGTTTCGCCACTCCTTGGGACGGAATGGCGGAACGTTGACCACAGCGAGTGGCGATGCAAGGTCGTCGAGCTGGCCGACATGCATTATTCAGCAGTCTCCTAGGCTGGCTAGCCATGCTCGCCTACAACATCCATCACGTGGCCATCGCCGTCGAGAGTATCGATGACGCTATTGCTGGGTACGAGTCGCTCTACAACATCACGCCGATATCGCGTGAGACGGTGGAGGAACAGGGTGTGTCGGAGGCAATGATCGCTGTAGGCGGTTCCCATATCCAACTTCTCGAGCCTCTAACTCCCGAGTCACCTATTGGACGATTCCTGAGTCAGAACGGCGAAGGGATGCATCACATCGCATTTGCCGTAAGCAATATTGAAGCTGCATTGGCCCACCTCAAGAGCAGGGGAGCGAAACTCATCGACGAAACACCGCGAATCGGTGGTGGCGGACACAGGATCGCGTTTGTGCATCCAAAAGAACTCGCGGGCACCCTCGTCGAGCTGGTTGAGGTCGATCATGTCTGACAATATCCAGATCACCGGGGGGGCGGGCCCAGAGACAACGGCTGCAATCGCGGCTGTTGTGGCATCGATTGAGAATGAGGAGCGACTCGCGGCTGCCGTCCGTCCGAAGCCGATTCACCAGAGCCAGTGGATCCGAACAGGTCAATCAACGAAGCACGTCGCACCGAGAGAACCACGAGCACGAGAGACCGACACATCATTATTGCGGGATGCGCACTCGATCGAAGCGAAATAGCGGACCCGCGCCCACGACTACCATCGGTGCAACGACAACAGGTAAGGACGCCATGAACCCTGTGATCTGCTCCATTGCTCGAACGCCCATCGGCCGATTCGGCGATGTCTTCTCCCCGCTCACTGCAGTCGACCTCGGCGGCACAGCCATTGCAGGTGCGCTCGAGCGAGCCGAGCTGGCACCAGAACAGGTCGATGAGGTCATCTTCGGCCACGTACTCCAGGCTGGCCAGGGCCAGATCACCGCACGACAGGCTGCAACGAAGGCAGGGATTCCAATGTCGGTCCCTGCCATGACCATCAACAAGGTCTGCCTCTCGGGAATGACCGCCATCCAGGAAGCTGCCAACCACATCAAGCTCGGCGAGTCCAAGTTCGTGGTGGCGGGCGGCATGGAGTCAATGACGAATGCGCCCTACCTGATTCCTGGTGCGAGAAGCGGTCTTCGGTTGGGTGATGCGACGATCGTTGATTCTCTGACCCACGACGGCCTCTTCTGCGCGTTCGATTCATGCATGATGGGAGAATCGTCCGACACAAGAAACGACGAGCTCGGCATCGGCCGCACAGACCAGGATGACTGGTCGGCAACGTCACACGCCAGGGCCTTGGCCGCCACCGAGTCGGGTGCGTTCGCCGATGAGATCGTCCCGGTCATCGTACCTCAGCGCAAGGGAGACCCCCTGGTTGTGACTGAGGACGGTGGTATCAGACCAGGTACCACAGTGGAATCGCTTGGAAATCTCCGGCCTGCGTTCGCAGCCGAGGGGACCATTACAGCAGGCAACGCCAGCCAGATCTCGGACGGTGCCGCAGCGGTTGTCGTGGCTGAGAGAGCCGCAGCGGAGGCCCTCGGTCTGCCAATCATCGCCGAGATCGTCTCATACGGTCAGATCGCCGGGCCAGATGCAACCCTTCATGAACGGCCTGCCCAAGCGCTCCAACTGGCACTCAAACGAGCTGAACTGGACGTCGCTGACATCGACCTCTTCGAGATCAACGAGGCCTTTGCCTCCGTGGCAATGTGGTCGACACATCTTCTTGGCATAGACCACGACAAGGTCAATATCCACGGCGGTGCCGTTGCACTCGGCCACCCGCTCGGTGCCACCGGAGCTCGCATCGTGGTAACCCTGCTCAACGCTCTACGACTGACAGGCGGAACTCTCGGAGCTGCAGCTCTGTGCGGAGGTGGCGGCCAGGGCGACGCACTGATCGTGAGGATGGTGTGACATGGCAGTAGCAAGCTATCTACCCGAACGGAACCTCGCCCTCGAACTCGTGCGCGTCACCGAGGCCGCAGCGATCTCAGCAGCTCGAGAGCAGGGCCGCGGCGACAAGGAGGCCGTCGACCAGGCCGCAGTGGATGCCATGCGCCAGGTGCTCGCGCGAACGGACCTAGACGGAATCGTGGTCATTGGTGAGGGTGAGAAGGACGAAGCCCCCATGCTGTACAACGGAGAGGTCGTCGGTAACGGCCAACCGCCACTCGTCGACGTCGCGGTCGACCCGGTCGACGGTACGCGCCTCACGGCCGAGGGACGCGGAAGTGCGTTGGCGGTCATCGCACTTTCTGAGCGGGGGTCGATGTACGCCCCGGGCGACCTTGTCTACATGGACAAACTCGCGGTCGGAGAGGACGCTGCGGGAACTGTCGACATCAACGCTCCCGTCGAGTTCAATCTTCGCCAAGTCGCACGGGCGAACGGGAAGGCGATCGAAGAGGTGACCGCCGTGATTCTCGACCGGCCTCGCAACGCCGATTACATACGGCAGGTACGCGAGGCAGGCGCCCGTATCTCGCTGATCGGTGACGGTGACATCCAGGGCGCTATC
Source organism: Actinomycetes bacterium (assembly GCA_023336875.1). GTDB lineage: Bacteria > Actinomycetota > Acidimicrobiia > Spongiisociales > UBA5794 > B3-G11. The sequence continues at coordinate 386 of JAMBLH010000048.1, read as the reverse complement.
ACGACGGCGATCCATGGGAATGGCATCGACATCATGTTCGGCATCGGTGGCTCGCCCGAGGCTGTGACCTCGGCGTGCGCGATGGCAGCCCTACGCGGCGAGATCCAATGCAAGCTTTGGCCCCGCGACGACTCCGAGCGTGAGTATGCGAGAGAGCACGGACTCGATCTTGACCAGGTTCTCTCGACCAGGGATCTCGTCAACTCGGACAACACATTCTTTGCCGCCACCGGTGTCACCACCGGTGCGTTGCTCAAGGGCGTTCGTTTCGGAGGCATCCACACATCAACACACTCGGTGATCATGAGATCCGAATCCGGCACCGTGCGCTTCATCGAGGCGGACCACCGCGTTGAGTGGGTCGAGGGCGAGATCAAGGCCTAGTG
>JAMBLH010000047.1 GCA_023336875.1 Actinomycetes bacterium | reverse complement strand
GCCACCTTGCCAGGCGCGATCGAGTCGGACAATGCCTGTTGGAGTTCGCTGCCCAGGCGGAATGATCCTGCTGTTATCAGCTGTCCTGCTGCAATGGGTCCTGCTGCCAGTTTCCCGTCAAGCACGACGTTGAGATCGCTTGGATTCGAGGTACACCCATAGACGTTGGGGTCAGCATCGGCATTCGCACCCACCGCACCGGTGCAAAGGATCGTCGACCCGTCAAATACTACCTGGTTGCGAAGCGCGTTCGACGTCTCGATGAACGCCATCGCGTCCTCCCCTGGCGTACCCGCGACTATCTCCTCTGAGGCGCGATACACCTCTACCTCCGAGAATTCGGCAGCAGCGTCATCTCCTACCGATGACAGATATTGCCAAACGGCATATCCAGATATCGCGGCAAGTGCAACCGCTATTACGAGAACAAGTGTTCGCCGGCCCATGTCAGTCAGTCCTCCCCGATGCGAAACAGAACGTGGATGCATTGCCACCGGTTGTGGCTTGTGCATCGCCGTGCAAGCTTGGCACACGACCCCATACAAGGTCAAGTATTGAAAGCGGGCTATGTGCCCCTGTTAAGAATGGGCGACTCGCCCCTGAATTACGATCCTCCGATGCCGCGCTCTTTGAGCTCGGCAAGAATCGCCTCGAGAGACGAATCGGCGGAGAAACTCGGTGCGTCTGATACCTCATCCTCGCGCTCGAATTCTCTTCGACGCGGACGACTTGTTGGTTTCTTTTCGCTCCATGACGAGCGCTCCTCCCAATCCGGAAGTGCCTGCTTTATGGACAGGCTTACTCGTCGTCTGTCGGCATCGATCTCGGTGACCTTAACCTTTACTTCCTGTCCAAGAGACAGCTCCAACTCCGGGCTTTCGACGTGGTGCATTGCAATCTCTGAGACATGCACCAGACCTTCCACGCCTTCTCCGACAGACACGAACGCACCGAAGGGCACCGTCTTCGTAACTTTGCCGTCGACAATGCCGCCCAGCTCTGTGGTTCGGGCGAACGCTTCCCATGGATCCTCGGCTGTCTGCCGAATCGAGAGCGAGATACGCTCGCGATCCCTGTCGACCTCAAGGACCTTGACCTTGACCTTGTCACCCACCGTAACGATCTCTCCAGGGTGGTTCACATGGCGCCAGGACAATTCAGAGACATGAACGAGTCCGTCCATGCCGCCAAGGTCAACAAATGCGCCGAAGTTGACAACAGACGACACGACACCTGGCCGGACGTCACCTTCCTTGAGGTCTGTCAGGAACGCAGTGCGCTGCTCAGCTTGCTCCTCTTCGAGGTAGGCACGGCGCGACAGGACAACGTTGTTGCGGTTCCTGTCAAGCTCAATGACTTTTGCCTCGATCGTCTCACCAACGAACGGTTGGAGGTCTCGAACCCGACGAAGATCGACAAGTGAGGCAGGGAGGAAGCCCCGGAGACCGATATCAACGATGAGCCCGCCCTTGACTACCTCAATGACGTGACCCTCCACAGTCCCGCCGCCCTGCATCACACGTTCGATCCTGCCCCAGGCGCGTTCATACTGCGCACGCTTCTTGGAGAGGACCAATCGACCTTGATCATCCTCCATTTGGAGCACGAGCGCTTCGATCTCGTCACCAACATTGACGACATCGGACGGATCGACGCTGTTACGCACCGACAATTCGTGCGGAGGGATGACGCCTTCGGACTTGTAGCCGATGTCGACGAGGACCTCGTCGGGATCCACGCGGACAACTGTGCCCGCAACGATATCGCCTTCTTTGAATTCGAACACGGTCTGCTCGATGGCCGCAGCGAAGTCGTCTGCTGACAGATCGTCGGCCACGTCGGCGATCTCCTTCGGGGCACTAAGTGCCGGGCGCTCACCTCGTGGCGTCGGAAGGTCCCTTTGGACGTCATCCTCGACGGGCGTGGCACCATCCGGGCCTGGAGTGGCGTCATCGACGGCCTCATCCGCTGCCGCAGCGGGACCCGCACCGGGTTCATCCGCTGTATCTACTGCTTCTGATGTCTCCGCTGTGGCAACTGGAGCATCAGCTGCTACCTCTTCGATGATCTCAACAGCATCATCAGGCGTCGGAGTTTCTGGGTCGGTTGCGGCAACCTCAGCCTCGTCAAGTATCTCCTCAGCTATCTCTTCAGCTGTCTCTTCGGTGGCGGCTTCGGTGATTTCCTCACTCGCTACAGCGAGGTCTTGGTCGTTGTCGATGGGCATGTAGTGGTTGGTCTCCTAGACGGGCGGTTTTCCTTCGAGCGCGCGGACGCGGCCCTAACAGGCCTTTTCATGGTATCGCGCTTGTGGGGCAACGTGCAAGAGGAACGAGTTGACAGTTCACAGTTTTCAGTCAACAGTCTGAGATCGCCAGTCAACCAGGAGACCGTCCTTTGCTGACTGTGAACTGTCAACCGAAAACTGTGAACTTCCGGTTAGTGCCCCGCTTCGGCCAGCGTTGGGCCTGTTCCGTAGGCGACTCTCAGGGGAACGCTGAGCGATGCGACACTCTCCATGGTTGCAACCGTCAGAGTTGTCACCGCGTCGATCTCTTCCAATGGGACCTCCAGAACGAGTTCATCGTGGATCTGGAGGATCATCTCGGCACCAAATGATCCCTCCCTTAGGCGCTCATCCAGATCGATCATCGCCTTCTTGATAATGTCGGCAGCTGATCCCTGGATCGGTGCGTTCAACGCCATGCGCTCGCCCATCTGGCGATCGCGCGACCTGCTGCTATTTAGTTCGGGCAGATAGCGACGACGGCCAAGGATCGTTGTGGTGAAGCCAGAATTGCGGGCCTCTTCAACTATTCCTGCCATGTAGGCCTTTACTTCGGGGAACTGCTCGAAGTACTGGTCGATGAGCGTCTGAGCTTCCCCTCTGTCGATGTCGAGCCGCTGCGCCAGGCCGTATGCCTCCATACCGTAGAGAAGACCGAAATTGATCATCTTGGATCGGCGACGCATGTCATCAGTCACATCATCGGGATCAACTCCGTTAACGCGCGCTGCTGTCGCCGCATGGATATCAACATCGTTGGCGAAGGCATCGATGAGCCCAGGGTCCTGTGATAGATGGGCGAGAATTCGCAATTCGATCTGGCTGTAATCAGCAACGAGCAACGTCGAGCCCTCGTCAGCCACGAAGGCCTTTCGGATGGCACGACCCTCCTCACTCCTCGCGGGGATATTCTGCAGGTTCGGTCTCTCCATCGACAGGCGGCCTGTCGCTGCCCCGGTCTGATTCATCCGGCCGCGCAGCCGACCATCGTCGTCCACAAGTTTCAACAGCGCATCAACATAGGTCGACCGTAGTTTGTCGAGTTCTCTGAAGAGGAGCAGCTTCTCAACGATCTCATGCTGATCGGACAGCTTCTCGAGAACGGATGCGTCGGTAGAAGGCGCACCTTTCGGTGTCTTTTTGATGACCGGAAGGCCGAGTTCGTCGAACAGGACAACGCGGAGCTGTTGCGTCGAATTAACGTTGAATGAGCGACCTGCAAGTTGATGGATCTCTTCCTGGAGGTTCGAAACACGATCGGCAAGATCGACGCCGACATCGCTGAGAAAAGCCGTATCCAAGCCCACGCCCGCGTGCTCCATCCGAGCGAGGATCGGGACAAGCGGGAGTTCAACGTCGAGGAAGAGCTCCTCACCCCCTCTGGCTCGCATTTGTTCGCGTTGCTTCCCTTTGAGTTCGCTTACAGCCAGAGCGCGCCTTGCGGGAGTCTCAAGATCGAGAGGAGCCTGCTCGAATGAGAACGACCCCTGTATCTCCGCTGCGCCCTGATCGTCGACGACTCCGACCTCAACCCCAAGTTCGCGATAGGCGAGGTCCTCCAGGGATGGCGCCCGTTGCGCAGGGTTGACGATCCACGCCGCAAGCATGGAGTCGAAGTCAATGTTCGGAAGCGCGAGGTCCGACTCGAGGAGCGCCCTCAGAAGAGGTTTCGCATCATGCACGACGACTCCGCCTGAGTAATGCAGCGAATCAAGGAGATCCTCCGACACCTCAAGAGGTATATAGGTTGCAGGATCGCCTGCAACGACGAATCCGAGGAGGATGTCATCCGACCACACGGGGTCAATAGCGACAGGCACGCCAGATGCAAGGTCTGCAGCTTGTTCATTCGTCGTTGCAGTGACGACCTCAACATCTTTGACCGCTCGCTCGACGTGTGTCACTCCACCCAGTTCCTCGAGACGTTGCCACAGAGTTCGAAACGCCAACTCATCGAATAGCGCATACACTCGATCTCTGTCGAACGGTGTGAGAAGAAGATCCTCCGGCGACAGTTCATCGAACGGAACCGAAGTAACCATGGTCATCAGGTCCCGGTTCAGCATGACCTGGTCACGTGCGGCGGCCAGGTTCTCTCGGAGCTTCGGTGTCATCGAGTCGAGATCTTCGAACAGATCTTCGAGGCTCTCATACTGGTTGATCAGCCTCGCAGCGGTCTTCTCGCCAACACCACGTACTCCAGGCAGGTTGTCCGATGTGTCGCCTCTCAGAGCGGCGAATTCGACATATCGCTCGGGGCTGATGCCGTAGCGCTCGATAATCCAATCAGGTGTGGCATGTACCGTGTCTGAGATTCCTCGCTTCGTGTACAGCACGGTGACATCGGATGATGAGAGCTGGAACGAATCTCGATCGCCGGTGACGACCAGGACGTCGTAGCCGAGGTCGCGACCGTCGCCTACAAGTGTCGCGATCACGTCATCTGCCTCATAGCCCGCAACACTGACCTGGGGAATCTGGAGAGCTTCAAGAACCTCCTTGATGATCGGCACCTGACTTCGAAAGAGATCGGGCGCCGACTCACGATTGGCCTTGTACTCGGGATACTGCGCAGAGCGGAAGGTCGGTTCCTTCCTGTCCCATGCAACTGCCATTGCATCAGGAGCCTCGTCATCGAGTAGCTTTATCAGCATCGAGGTGAAGCCGAATACGGCGTTCGTCACCTGCCCGGATGGTGTCGCAAGGTCAGGCGGTAGCGCATAAAAGGCTCTGTAGGCAAGTGAATGGCCGTCAAGGAGCGCTAGTTTCGTCATTGACCCAGCGTACCGCCCACCTGCGGACCAATTTCGCGGCCCTGCGTGTCTGCCTGAGACCTTACGGTGCGGGTGTGCTGTCCCGAAGGAGGTGGATCGGCGTACCGTTGATACGGGCGCCCCATGTGGTGCGGTCAGTTGGGCTACCACCCGTGAAGTTGTATGTCACCGTCGCCCAGCATCCGGCTCCACTACAAGTGTGGTTCGGTGGCACGTCGAAGAGGAACTCGACCCAACGGTTGTTGTAAATCCCTGCTGAACCCCCGCCTCCTGATTTGGTCACCAACCGACATGAGGATCCACCTCCGTCGTCGTTGCGCCAGGCAGTTGGATTCTGATAGTCGGTGTTCAGCTCTCTCACTCGACAGTCGATCCCTGCGAGAGCGCCGCCAAATATCACGTGCCCGGATGCACCAGAACCGCTGATATCGCCCAGGTCGAACGCATTGATGATCATCTGAGAGCCTGCGTATACCTCATCAAGACGCACAATCTGAAGGGTTGGTGATGATCCAGCGTCGCGCATCCACAGCGACATGTAGCCAAGGCCATATACCGATGTGTCCCCCGAGCCACCGGACACCTGCAGCGCAAATCCGTTGATCGCCGTGTCATCCCCTGCGGCACTGACCTCCAGAACGTAGATTCCCTGCTTTTCTGGATCGAATGAGCACACAAGCTGCCAGACGTTGCTCCCGTCATCGTTGGCAAAGGTATGGCTGGGACACACTGTGGCCCCACCGGCATTGGTCCTGTTGTCGGTCGGGTCTCCTGGTGTTGCATCCGGTTCGATGAGCGTGAAACTGAACGTGTCCGTGCCACCGCTCGAGAGATCATCTGGACGATCGGGGCTTGTATTGTCGTTTGAACCGTCAAACACCAGCACACTGATGGTCGTCGAGCCGGTGACATCGACCGCAGCAACATCAATGGCGTAGTAGTACGCAGGATCTCGGTGTTGCGGGTTCTGAGTGCCTGCGCATCCGTTCGAATCGCACCGAGTGGAGAACGGATCGCCATCCTCCTTTCGCCGTTCTTCCCCGTTGATGCCAAGCCAATAGAACTCGTTGCTGATGAGGTTGTCGTCGTCGTCGTACTCCGTTCCCATCCTGTTTCCATCGGATCCAAGTTTTAGGGGCGGGAGTTGCTCCGCGATTGAGTGTCTACGCAACGACACGGTGTCAATGCCGAAGAACCCCATGAAGAAGGTGTTGGTGGACGATGTGATATCAACTCGTGCCTGGGTGGATTTTGCCCATCTCTTCGTTATGGTCGCGGTTGACGAGTATCCATGTTCGACGGCAATGGCGTCGGCCGCATCCGAGGCAGGAAGGCCAGGTAGGACTTCACTGCCAGCAGCCTGAGGGACGGGCAACGGCATATGGGTCACCGCGGCAAGTGCTGCCGCCTCAGTGGCCTTCTTGACGTTTGACGACTGTAGGAAGAGCCACCCAAGGTCTACGGTTAAGCCTGCCATTCCAATGAACGCGACCATCGAGGCAGCGACAAGAATCAACACAGCACCGCGTTCTCGGTTCGTGGGTTCAGCCCGGTGAAAGCGTGGAAGGCGCACTGTCACTCCCCGAAATTCTGGGGCTCCAGGCGGAACAGCGCTGAGTCTGCCCAGCAATTGTTCCCCGCCGGATCACAATCCACGTCAGACATGGGAAGGATATTCGTTATCCAGTTGTGGGAGAACAGCACGGTCACTCCGATGGTCGTGAGTCCGTCCGAGTCGAGCGTCACGTCACGAACTGACGGCAGGAAACCACCTCCGTACTGGAATCCGGGCACCTCGGGATCGGGACACGGCGTCCAGTTGCAGGTGGTCTCAGGCGTGTAGACGTACCAATTGCAGTCCGAACCACCGGCCCCTGCGGCTGAACATGCGGTTATCGGCTGGCCAGATCCATTGGATCTCCAGATTTGGACGTGCTTGATAACTCCGCTCCCCGCACCGGGAAGCAAGCCGAGAGACTGCTCGACCGCCTGCAGTGTGGCGATGTCGGCATCATCGTTGTTGCCGAGTGCTGCGGTAACACGGCCTGCGCTCTGCGTTCCGTTCGAAACTGTGAGCCTGTCCCTGAAAGCAATGCCGAACTCGAGTATCCCGAAGACCAGAAGGATCAGAAGCGGCGCTGCGATCGCCATCTCCACGAGCGCGGCACCACGTTGTTTGTCCTCGCCGAACCTACCGCCGAACATTGGGTCCCCTCAACAGCTGACGAGGACAGTGTTACGCGGACGCGCTCACAGCACAAGGGTCGTTGTCACAGCATCCCCGATGACTAGTCAGCAGCTCCCCTGCTGTCACATTTACGGCTCGAGATGGACAGGGGTGCCGTTGATCGAGGCCGCCCATGT
>JAMBLH010000046.1 GCA_023336875.1 Actinomycetes bacterium | reverse complement strand
TCTGGGCTGTCTACGGACTCGACTGACTGCACGGATGTGATGGAATCGAACGGTGACGCTATTAGATCGTCCGCTGGTGCGATGATGTCCGACGCAGACCACTCGGGCGGTGCGACGTCACGTACGAAAACGACGTCGTTGAGTATTGGCTCCTCGACCGTGGCTCCGGCGTCTGAGGCAATCGCAGCGCCTGCGGTGATCGTGATCGCCGCAACGACTGTTCCCGCGATGATCCTGGGTGTGTTGCGTGGTGTCATGTGGTCCCGCTTTCTGGTAGCTGTCACTCTTGCCGAGTCCACACTGTATCAACTGTGCCACCTATCGTGGCTAACTGAACACTAACTGTGGGATAAACGCGACATCGATACGTCTATATTCCTGTCATCATGAGGGTGTGGTCAAAGCGGATCGTGCTCTTTACGAATCTCATCCAGACCTGGGACTTGTCCTGGGAAATGGCTCAGCGCTCATCGCAGCCGCTTTGGATCCTTCGTTGGAACTCGTCTCAGAGGCAAGGCCTATTCAAGTCCGATTCATCCCCGGACGCAGCGTGGTGGCCCAATTCTCGGCCTCGGTCGCTGCAGCTGACGGAGAGACCATCACTGCCACGTTCGTTGCGTCGGTGGGAAGGAGCGTCCCAGATGGAACAGCCTTGGTTTCGTCGGGTGGGACTGATGTCGCTATCTGGCGGGTACCAGCCGATCCCTTTCTCCCTGGCCTGGGTTCGGTGGCCTCTCCGGATCTCGCAGGTCGCCTGCTGGAGCAGCTCGGCGTCGACTCGACAGGGATAACGGTGAGAAGAAGGGCATATCGTCCGACCCGAAGAGCAGTGATGGAGCTGCGAACGCCCAGCCATCGCGTCTTTGCCAAGGTCGTGCGACCCTCAAAGGTTGCAGAGCTTCAGAAGTTGCACACGTCACTGGTGGGGCAAGCGCCGATTCCCGCGAGCCTGGGCTGGTCTGAGGTGACCGGTATCGCAATGCTCCAAGCCCTCGAAGGCCACTCTCTGCGCTGGGTAGTCGAGAAGGGCGGGGGTCCGCTTCCATCATCGGCATCGGTGATCGACCTCCTTGGCACTTTGGAGGGTGTATCGGGGCGCGATAGACCACGACAGCGTCTCGTTGATCGTGCGACAGATCATGCAGTATTCATCGGCACGGTATATCCCGAACTCCTGCCTCGCGTGCAGAGGCTTGCACGGTCGATTGAAGATGCGGAAATCCCTGAACAGCTTCGCACGATTCATGGCGACTTCCACTCATCTCAGATCATGGTCAGCGACAGGACGATCACTGGACTCGTGGATATCGATACCGTGGGTTCGGGCGAGCGGGCCGACGATCTGGCGAACCTCCTGGCGCACCTTGCGGCGCTGGCATCAGCAAGCCCACGTTACGCCCACAGCGCCGCGAGCTACGGTGCCGATCTCACGAGCGGTTTCGACGTTGTCACCGACCCGCGCCAGCTGAGAGTGCGAGTCGCCGCTGCCCTTCTTGGGTACTGCACCGGACCATTCCGCGTTCAGGAGCCAGAATGGCGGAAGGCCACCGAGGAGCGAGTCCGATTGGCCGAGGAATGGCTAGACGCAGCGACAGCCATTCCATTGTGAGCGGCTCGTCGATGGTGCATTGCTATGCCCGAACACCGAACCCTTTGTGCACCTGAAGCGACATATTGACCTGGTGGCTGGGGGTCGCCGGTCCCGCTACCTATTGCGGTTGAAGCGATGGGCGGCCCTACCGCAACGCTGTCAGCCTGTTTGCTCTGGCATCTGCGCGACTGCGGCGTGAAGGGTATCTAGGAACTCGTCGAGGGGAACTCGGTGCACCTTGGCTGCTGTCTGAACGGTGAGCACCTTCGTGAGATACTTGCGGAGACTGTATCCACCGACTCGTTTGACACCGAATATCTCCATAACATCGGCAATGTCGCCGTACTTCTCCAGAATCTCCGAAACTTTGGTGTCCTTGGTGATCTCCACGACATTGAAACTACAGATGACGAAGCGCTAACCGCCCATAACGGCTTTGAATTAAAGTCGTCGGGACGGCCGGATTTGAACCGGCGACCCCTAGTCCCCAGACCGATACGGCACTTCAGGCATGCTCGGCTAGTCGCTCGATAGTGCATACACATCAACGGTTGTCACCTATCACTGGGTTGTGGCGAATCGCCCTGTTTCGTGTTGTCTCGCGGACCAGATGCAGACCAGACGGCAGAGTCCTAGATGAACGGACATATTGCCGAATATGCGCTAGATGCCGGACGACTCAGGCATAGAGCAAGCGGCCCCACAGAATCGTCGCAATTCCGGCGAGGACAACAACGGCTCCGATCACGTCGGACCGGTCCGGTGTCAACCCATCGAATGCCCACCCCCACGTCATTGCGCCCAGGAGAAAGACACCCGCATAGGCGGCGTACAGACGACCGAATTCAGTCTCAGGCTGATACGTCTGCACCACTGCATACACAAAGAGAGCCGTTAACCCAATCGGAACCAGCCAGATCGATGCCCCGACACGACGCCATTGCCAGATTGCATACACTCCGCTCAACTCGGCGATGACTGCCACCAACAAGATTGCCGCTGTTTTCAACAACACCCTTTTCACCGCCTTCGTTTCTCCTGTTCGATCACGATAGCCCCGAACCAGAAAACCAAAGACCTGGGGAGCGCTCGCTGCAGCGATCTGTGCGATGTAC
>JAMBLH010000045.1 GCA_023336875.1 Actinomycetes bacterium | reverse complement strand
CAATCGACGTGAACCTATGCAGCGACCCGACAAAGCCGGATGCACCTCTCGCAGTTCGTGGATTGAGGTTTAGGGGGGACAAGAGACGAGCGCCAGCGAGGATCGAGGGGGGAGTGCGAGCCTGCGAGCGTATGACGGCACCAGCTTGAGCCAGTTCCGAACGAACCAAGCGGATGTGGAGCTCTCGCGTACCGGGTTCGCAGGCTCGCGCTCCCCCCTGAAGGGAGGACTTCACAAGACGTCCGGAACGCTCTCAGAGGTTTGGGTCGGGGATCGTTCTGTTGAGCGTGATCTGTGTTGATGCGCCGGAAGACCCGACATCCATGGGGACCTCGAAGCGGGTCTGGTCGATGAGGCAGAGGCTTGTCGCCACCGTTTCGCAGTAGATCAGCGTCACATCGAACACGACGGTGGCCGAACCCTCAACAAGTTCCACGGGAACCGAAACAGGGAGGTCCGTTCCCGTCAGGTCGTATGTTGCTCCGGCGGGTAGCGACGCAATCACACCGCCCCCCGCAATCGTGAGGGTCGATGGAGCTTCTTCATTCACCTTGTAGCCATCGGGGAGCGTGTAGTTGAGCGTCATGGAGGCGGCTCCTGCGTTGGCCTCTATCTGTTCAAGAGTGATGACCTCGCCCCTGAACTCGCCAGGTGGATCGAATTTCTCTGCTCCCTTGAGGATCAGTGTGGAAGTGTCGCCTGTCGCGACGTTGACGACTCTGATGGCGTGGTTGTTGGTATCGGCGATGTACAGTAGGCCATCCGAGAATGAAAGCCCGCCTGGCTCGTTGAACTGGGGTTGAGTCCCATCCGCCCACCCGGGCGTTGCACCGAGCCAACTTGTGACGGTGTTCGTTGCGATGTCAACCCGTTTGATCTTCGAGTTGTATGTATCGGCAACGTACAGAGTCTCCCCGCCAAGAGCTGTGCCAAGGGGATGTTGGAGCCGTGCCTTGTTTCCCTGACCGTTCTCATCCCCGAACTCGAACAATGTGGCGTCGCCCCCCACAACGAGATGAACAGTCTCGGCCGTGAGATCAGCGGCCCGGATTGAACTTGACTCTGAGTCAGCGAAGTACAGAACGCCCTTGTCTGACAGCGCAAGCCCGGAAGGCTGTGCGAGCTCCGCCGATGCGAAAGGCCCATTCGTCGTGCTCTCTCCCGCATTTCCGACGAGGGGTGTAACGAATGCGCTGCTCAGGTCGATTGATACGATCTGGTGGCTACCCGCGTTGGCAACGTACAGTGTCCCTTCATCGAACAGCACTGCCCATGGGGAGTTCAAGCCCACCATCAGCGCCGGTCCCTCCCTTGCCGGGTACCCGAGTTCTCCTGTACCCGCGATGGTTGTGACGGCACCACTCGAGAGATCGATTGCTCGAATCAGATGGTTGTCGGTGTCAGCGACGTAGAGAGTCCCAGCGCTGTACGCGAGTCCTTGGGGGGCGTCGAAGCTTGCCTGGGCACCAGGGCCGTCCTGAACACCCCGACTCCCTGAGCCGTAAGCGGCGAGAACGTCTCCGGTGACGGGGTCGATCTCGAGGACACGGTTGTGGCCTGTGTCTGCGACCCAGAGGCGCCCATCGACAGCGAGGACCTTGCCCGGGTAGTTCAGGGCTCGCCTGGGTGCGGTGTCGGCCTCGAGAGCGAAATGGATTGGTGCCCGATCAAGCGCTCCTGCCGCGTCGAACTCGGCAACGAGTCCAGCAATGACCGGCTCAACTGCGTCATACACGCCTTCTCCCGAGCGAATACCAACCACCTTGCTCGCTGGGTCGATGAGGGCGATCGTTGGCCACGCATTTGCCCCCCAGGCGTTCCAGACGGTGAAGCCCTTGTCATTGACGACGGGATGTTCGAGCCCATAGCGCTGAACGATGTCCCGAAGCTGGTTCGTGTCGCCTTCGTTTGCGAACTTCGCCGAGTGCACTCCAATGACGACAAGTTCGTCCGGGTACTCGGCTTCAAGGCGCTCCAGATCAGGGATTATGTGAATGCAGTTGATACATCCGTACGTCCAGAAGTCGAGAAGCACCACTTTCCCTTTGAGCGAGTCAAGGGTGACAGGGGCACCAGCATTTATCCACTCGAGTCCGTCTGGAAACTCGGGTGCGGGCGTGGTGCCGGCGAATGACTCGGCCGATGAGGTCTCTGGAGCCGTCTCAATCTGTGTCGTGGATGACTCCTGCGGCGCTTCATCATCGGCTCCCTGGGGTGAGCAGGCAGCTGCGAGGAGCACGAGGGCTAGAAGGGGGAGAATTCGAGTCATGTTGGGTCTTCAGGGGGTAGAACGCCAAACAGCGACGTCAAGTTCGAGATTACGTGCTTCCGCGAGGATCTCGGAGAGGGCGAATAGTGGCGGCTGTATCCCCGCTTCAAAGCAACCGGCGGCCGCGACGAATCCAACAGCAGCGAGGGTGAGTGCCTCGAGGTGTGCTCCGTTGTCGGCAACGCCGACCACCCTTTGCCCGTCTTGTCCTTCGACCACCGTTGTGGCCGCGGCCCATTCGTCGTCCCGATAAGCAACGAATCGACCGCTTGACCGTTCCTCCGTCCATGCCGCTCCCACGGGCTCGGGGAATGCGATTGGAACTCCATCTCGATGGGGTCTGCCTGGCTCCGTCCATGCAACTGTGGCGGTCTCGTCGGATGTGGGCATCGACGCCGGATGGGTCAGGAGGGCATCAACAAGGGCACTTCCAACGTTCGCTCCAACGATCACTGGCACAGAGGCTGGCCCATACTCGGATTCCACGGCGTCTGGCCATATCACGAGAGGCGTGCCAGCAACAGATGCCCTTCCAATGAGACTTGCCGTCGGCGTCGTTCCGTCCGAGATCAGCACATCCGCTCCCGATACATCCTTCGTCTGGATGGCCCTGCTATCGGATGGCTTCCACCCCGGGTTGAGCATCACGAGTTGTGTGCATCGGGCATCGCCCAGAAGGACCCAAGCGGTCCGTTGGCCGATCTCGGATCCTGAATCCAGCGCAAAAATCACGCTTCGGAACCGGGCTCGTCCAGCTCCCACGATCCCTCAGGAGTTTCGGGTTGGGGCGCATCCTCGCGCGACCTCACGACTGCCGCGGCGACGGCGACGGCGATTAGCGTTGCGGTAAGCGCAATGGGAACGACTCGTCTCATGGTCGGAAGATAGCTGTCGTCCGGCCGCCTTCAGTCGGTTGTGGATGAGTGCTGAGCAATGGCTATGATCGTCCTACGCCCCGGGACCTGTTCCGGGTTCCGACAACGAGCGAAGTCCGGTGAGATCCCGGCGCTGTCCCGCAACTGTGATCCTCCATGAGAGGTAGTCAGGTCGCCTCGCTGCCGGTGAGCGGTGAGCCTTCGGAGGAGAGGTCTCCCGACTGTGATCCGGTCTCCTCCACAGAGAGGAGACACAATGTTTCGTAGGCTCATTCCGTTGGTGGCTGTCGTGGCGATGGTTGGCGCTGCGTGCGGTTCCGGCGACTCTGACGACAGTCGACCTCCGGCCACACAAACGACAACTTCTGTCCCGAGGACAACGTCCACGGAGCCCCAGGAGCCAACGACCACCACGGAGGCTGTCGATGGCGGCTTCCCAGTGGCCATAGACGCTCCGAACGGGATGGTGAGAATCGAGTCGAAACCTGAACGAGTTGTATCGATCTCCCCGACTTCGACCGAAGTCCTCTTCGCGATCGGCGCGGGCGAACAGGTGATCGCCGTTGACAGCATGTCGAACTTCCCCACAAATGCCCCCGTCACGGACCTCTCTGCCTTCACACCGAGTGTCGAGGCGATCGCGTCATTTGAGCCGGACCTTGTGTTCCTCAGCTTCGATCCAGGAGACATCGTCGCTGGCCTCGAGGCAATCGGTATCCCTGTGATCCTTCATGGGACAGCGCTCAGCGTTGATGACGCATACGCACAGTGGGAACAGACTGGTGCCGCTACGGGACATTTTGCAGAAGCCGTTGGCCTTGTCGCCGACACGGTTGTGAACATGGAGACAGAGTTCGACTCACTGCCGGAACAGGAAGTTGCAATGTCCTACTACTACGAGCTTGATCCGACACTCTACTCAGTGACGTCTGCGACCTTCATAGGCGAACTGCTCGGGCCGTCTGGAATGATGAACATCGCGGATGCAGGCGATCCGGATGGCTCTGGCTATCCACAGTTGAACGCCGAGTACATCATTGCATCCGATCCGACGCTCATTCTCCTTGCCGACACGAAGTGCTGCGGTGCGTCAGGTGAGACGGTTGCCGAGCGCCCTGGCTGGGACACACTCACTGCGGTGGTGGATGACAGTGTTGTCGAACTCGACGACGACATCGCCTCCCGGTGGGGACCCCGGATCGCTGAGCTGGTGATGGACGTGGTTGAGGCGATGCTTGAGCTGGAGCCCTCCAACGCATGAACGCAGGTCGCCCGTCCACCACGCGCCTTCACTGGTACTGGGTGGTGGGTGCGACTCTGGTACTCATCGTGGCTGTCATAGCCGGCGTGATGGTTGGTCCGATTGCCCTGTCTCCGGTGGACATCATGGCCTCGATCATCAACAGAGTCCCATTCGTCTCACTCGATACTGAATTGTCTGTCCGTGACGAGGCGATCCTGTGGGAGATCCGGATGCCGCGGGTGATATTGGGCGTTCTGGTCGGATCCATGCTGTCGGCTGCCGGGGCCAGCTATCAGGGCGTATTCCGTAATCCCCTGGCTGATCCGTACCTTCTGGGTGCAGGCGCAGGCGCTGGACTTGGAGCCACGATTGCGATCGTGTACGCCCCCGCCACTTCGAGTTGGATCGTCGATCCACTGCCTCTCGCCGCTTTTGTGGGCGCTATTGGCGGCGTTGCCCTCGCCTACGTCCTCGGCTACACGGTGCGGTCCGGGCGAACAGCGGTCACGTTGATCCTCGCCGGTGTAGCGGTCGCGTCGTTCCTCACTGCTCTCCAGACATTCCTGCAGCAGAGGGACTCAGACACGTTGCGAGAGGTCTATGGGTGGATTCTTGGGAGTCTCAACACGGCTGGCTGGGGCGATGTTGCCCTTATCGCACCCTATGTTGCGGTTTGTCTTTCCGTTGTCTTCATTGGTCGACGATTGCTCGACATACTTGCGGTGGGAGACACAGAGGCGGGAACGCTTGGCGTCCGTCCTGGTCGGGTTCGGCTGATCTTCGTGATATTCGCGACTCTCGGAACGGCGGCCGTTGTATCGGTCTCAGGACTCATCGGGTTTGTTGGGATCATTGTTCCGCACACGGTTCGCCTTCTGACCTCGGCGTCCTACCGGGTGGTGATCCCGCTGTCCATCCTTGTCGGTGGAGCGTTCCTCGTTGTTGCAGACATCATCGCGAGAGTTGCGATCTCACCGGGAGAGATTCCAATTGGAGTTGTAACAGCGCTGATAGGTGCTCCCTTCTTTGCTGTGGTCCTGCGCACATCGAAGGGAGTCGTGTCGTGACTGTCGCACTCGAGTTCAGAGACATTGGTGTGGCGTTTGGCCCGCACCAGGTGCTCCACGATGTATCGGTTGAGGTGGATGCCGGAGGATGGCTTGGCATTGTCGGTCCGAACGGCGCGGGAAAGTCGACGCTGCTACGTACCGTGGCAGGAGCGGTCCCCTATGACGGGTCGGTGCTCGTTGAAGGCCTCCCGATCGACAGTCGCTCACAGAGGGAACGGGCAAAGCTCGTCGCATACGTGCCACAGCGTCCCCTGTTCCCTGCTGGAATGGCTGTGTTTGACTATGTGCTGCTCGGCCGTACCCCGTATCTGGGTCCCCTGGCCGCGGAATCTCGTGATGATATTTCAGACGTGTGGGAGGCCCTTGAGGCACTGCACCTTGTCGAGTTTGCAGCAAGGGATGTCGCAACTCTGTCGGGAGGGGAAACACAGAGAGCTTCCTTCGCGAGGGTCCTCGCCCAGAAAGCACCGATCGTTGTGCTCGATGAAGCCACCGCCTCGCTCGATGTTGCCGCCCAGCATGAAGTGCTCGAATTGATCGATCGGCTCCGAAAGGAGATGGGTATCACGGTGGTGAGCGCAATCCACGATCTGACGGCTGCCGCCCAGTTCTGCGGACGCGTTGCATTGATGGACGGTGGACGGATAGTCGGCTCCGGCCAGCCTGGCGAAGTGCTGACGGAGGAACTGCTTGGCACGGTGTTTGAGCCATCGATCCGAGTGATCGATGTCGATGGGAGTACTGTCATTGTCTCGCTCCGAACAGAGGAGACATTGAGTGACCAGTGATCCAAAACGCGGTCTTGTGATCGTGAACACAGGCGACGGCAAGGGAAAGTCGAGTTCGGCCTTTGGCGTCATGCTTCGCGCAGTTGCGCGAGGCTGGAAGGTGATCGTCATCCAGTTCATCAAGTCCGACAAATGGAAGACGGGGGAGCGGAAGATGGCCGAGCAGCTCGGAGTCGACTGGATCACAGGTGGTGACGGTTTCACATGGGAATCCGATGACATGGACGCCACCGTTGAAGCTGCAAAGGAAGCCTGGGATCAGGCACGGAGCATCATTGCCGGAGGTGAGTATGACCTTGTCATCCTGGATGAGGCGACGTACCCCGTATCGTTTGAATGGATACCCGTTGAGGAAGTTGTTGACACGATCACGAGCCGGCCATCGCGCACGAATGTGATTATCACGGGGCGAGATGCCGATGATGCGCTCATAGAGATCGCTGACACGGTGACCGAGATGAAGAAGGTCAAACATGTCTTCGATGCGGGCGTCCCAGCTAGAAAGGGACTCGACTTCTAGCGTCGGCTCAGCCGACGATCAACTTGTCGAACGCCTTACCTACGAAGTAGGAGAGGACACCAGCAGCGAGGCCGAGTACGAGGTTCTCCATGCCAGAGAGCAGCCAACTTTTCTTCGTCTGAAGCGTCTTGACCGCCCCCACCAAAAAGAGTCCAATGCCTGAGAAGATGGCGGCGGCGAGCAGGGCCTGTCCTGTGTTGTCCCATATTGCAAATGGGAACACGGAAGGGAGAGCACCCGCCAAGAAAAGAAGACCCGAGGCCACTGCTGCGGCATACGGGCTCCGTCGCTCGGCGTCAACGACGCCAAACTCGAGGGCGGCGTGCATGTTGAGCATCGCCTCATCGCTGCTGTCGATGATGTTGACAACCGTCTCGAGGTCATCACCTTCCAGCCCCATGTTGCCAAGCATGTCCGTGAGTTGGTCCTTCTCATGCTGGCGGTGGTCCCTCAGGTGGATCTTCTCGAGTGCGATCTCAGCGTCGAAGACCTCGTCCTGAGATTTCGTGGCCAGGTACTCGCCGATGCTCATCGAGATCATGCCCGCAAGGGCGCCCGCAACTGCGGTCAGGAGCACCTGGGTCGCGTCCATGCCACCACCAACAACGGCTGATACCAGTAGGAATGTTGAAACGAGGCCATCGTTGACTCCAAGGATGATGTCCCGCATGTACTGGCGGGAATCACCGATGTGAGACTCGTATTCAGGCGGTGTATCTACTGTCTCGTCATAATTCGCCATCATCAGAGTCTACGACGTGGCTGAGGCACAGAGCTTACTCAAGTACGAAAACCCTGATGTCCCGTGGAGCAAGCTTGCGGTATTCCTCGTACCCCGGCCAGAAGCCGTCGAAAAGAGGCCAGAGCGCCGAGGCTTCGTCGTTGGAGGCCCGGCGAGCCACAACCGAACGCGACAGCCCATCGATCTCAAGAGTTGCGTTTGGGTGAGCGTCAAGATTGAGTGCCCACGCCGGGTGGTTCTCTTGCCCGAAGTTCGTCGCGACGACCGCGGGCGATCCATTGGGCGCGGTGACGAAGAACAGAGGGACGGTCCGTTTGGCTCCGGACTTGCGGCCAGTTGTTGTGAGGAAGCACAACGGAAAGTCGACACCCAATGTCGAAGGTGCAAAGCGCGTTCCCTTGAGCCGTGTGTCAAGTGGCGACAGGACCTTTGACAAGGCCCATCGAAGTCCTCCCATTGTCGAGAGGCGCGCCAACGCCCGCTGGTACATCCCCATGGAGTGAAGCGTAGCAAGTACATTGTGCGGTAGCGTGGTGCGTATGGACAACTCGGCCCCGCCTGTGGAACCTGATAACGAGGATGAGGAGGCCATTGCGCGCTTTTACCCGCCGTCTCCGCCGTGGGGTGAGAACGCGAAACTGTTGGTGGTTGGCATGGCGTTCGTTCTTGCCATAGTCGGTGTCTATCTCATCCGAAATGTCCTCGCCATCGTCGCTCTTGCTGCCCTCGTGTCCTTCCTTGTTGCCCCACTGATTCGTCTCGGGGAGAAGCATCTCCACATTCCGCGTGGCCTAGCCCTCCTCCTTGCGTATGTCCTCGTATTCGTTGGCACGCTCACCTTCGGCGCACTCCTTGCCTCCTCGATCGTGCAGTCCGTGATCGAGCTCGATCCCTTCGGGTTGGTGGACGAAGGGAGAATCTGGCTCCTGTCTGAGGCAGACGTCAATGGACACGTCGTCGTGTTCGGGTTGACGGTTGACATCTCTGCATTTGTTGACTCCCTCCAGGGCTCGGTTCTACCTGGTGAGGGAGACAGCTCGGCGATCGATGCAGAGCAAATCCTCAACTATCTTGGCGCAGGCTTTGCGGGGGTCAAGACAGCGGTCGGAATAATGACCGCCCTCATCACCTCCGTGATCATCACCACACTGGTTGCCATGTATCTCAACGCGGACAGCAGAAGGATGCACAAGGCGACACTTGTTTCATTCCCTCCAGGATATGAACGTGATGGGTACATGATGATGGCCGAGCAGAAGAGCGTGTGGAGGGGATACCTCTACGGACAACTCATCAACTCGCTGATAACAGGCCTCTTCGTGTTCGTGGTCCTCTGGGCTGTCGGTCTGCCTGGCGCATTCCTGATGGGCATGATCATGGTTGTCCTCAACATGATCCCGACCTTCGGCCCGATTCTCGCGGCGATCCCCGGCGTGCTCGCAGCGCTTCTCTCTGGTTCGACGCGTTGGCCAGAGCTGGAGAATTACTGGTTCGCTCTTGTTGTCATCGGCATCTATCTGCTCGTCGTGCAACTACAGGCGAATATCATTGCGCCACGCGTGATGGGAACAGCGGTGAATCTCAGGCCAGCGGTCATTCTCATCGGCCTTATGGTTGGTTTCCAGGTGGGAGGACTCCTCGGATCTCTGCTTGCGGTCCCGGTAATTGCATCGATCAGAGATGTCGGTATGTATCTGTGGCGGAAGCTCATCGACGTTGACCCATGGCCGGATGCTGAACCCGTACAGATACCCTCGGATCCATGACGGAGCCGATTGTCACCGATGTAGTGGTCATCGGTGCCGGTCTTGGGGGCCTATCCGCTGCTGGACATCTTCAGGCCAAGGGGTACGACGTCGTCGTTCTCGAGCACCATACGAAACCCGGCGGATACGCACACAACTTCAAGGAACGCGGTTATCGCTTCGAGGTCGCGCTTCACGCCCTGGATGGCATGGAGAAGGGTGGGTGGGCGTACTCGATGTTCGACCTGCTCGGTGTATTCGATAGGGTCGGAATGAACAACCTCGATCCCTTCTACACGGTCGCGTTCCCTGATTTCGAGATATCGGTGCGCACTGATGTAGCCGACTATGTGGACGAGCTCTCAGCGATATTTCCGGACGAGCGCGAAGGCATGATCGCCCTGTTCTCCGCCCTTGAGCGGCTCGGGCATGACATGGCGAGATACACAGCGGACATGAGGCGTGGAGACGGGGCTCCCCAGGATGAGATGATGCAACGATATCCGGAGATGTCGCTCGCCTTCTCGACTCCGTGGGCGGCGTATGTTGCCCAGTACGTCGGCACAACGGAGGCCGTGGCGGTGCTGTCCACGTTGTGGGGGTATCTCGGCCTCCCTCCCTCGAAGGTGTCCGCGGGGCAGTTCGGCCTCACGCTCCTGAGCTATCACTCGTCAGGAGCGTGGTATCCAACTGGTGGATCGGGTGCGGTCACAAGAGCCATGGCCGAGACAATCGAGGAGCGCGGCGGCGTAATCCGCTATCGCAACACCGTCGCGTCGATCACACCAGATGGCTCAGACCGCATTGTGGCGACAACAGATCGCGGTCTCGTGGTCTGTGCAAGAGCCGCTATCTCCAACGCAAGCCCGCGGGCAACAGTTGGAATGCTGCCAGCAGAAATTGGGGATGGATCGTGGGCCACAGAGCTTCGTTCTGAGACCCCGGCACTTGCGAGCTTCGTCGTGTACCTGGGTCTTGACAGGGATGTCGGCGCGGAGGGATGGCATCATCACGAGTTCTTCGACATGACCAGCTACGACCTCGACGCTGAGTACGACAAGATCGTTTCCGGCGAATTCGGGGAGGCGGGGATGATCATCTCCAACTACACCGTTGTTGACCCCGGTTGTGCACCGGAAGGCGGATCGGTGATCGCGCTGACAGTGCTTGCTCCGTGGGACTACAAGGACGTCTGGGGGACGGGTGGAGATCTTGAGTCGTACAGCGACAGGGAGCGTTACAAGGAGATCAAGGAAGAAGTGGCGGATGTGCTCATAGACCGTGCAGCGAAGCGGATACCGGGACTCAGGGAGTCGATTGTCGTGCGCAAGGTGGCCACGCCGCTGACAAACGTCCGATATGTGCTCCAGCCCGAGGGGAGCCTCTATGGGCGCGAACAGACTGTTATGAGTCAGATGACCAGGCGCAAGCCGACGACACCGATTGAGAACCTCTTCCTCGCTGGCGCATGGATCGGCGGAGGCGGCATGACTCTCGCTGTGGGCTCAGGCAGATCCGCAGCGAACGCCGCGGCGAGACATCTGAGCGGACTGCGTCCGCCGACCGCTTCGCTTTAGGACACACGACCGCTTCGCTTCACGATGACCGACTCCCTGTCGTGTATCGTCAGTCCTCTTTGCGTTGTTCGTTGGCCTGCACTGCAAGCGCGGCAACGATGTCTGCGTTTGCGAGTGTCGTGATATCCCCGAGATCCCTGTCCTCTGAGATATCCCTGAGGAGCCTCCGCATGATCTTGCCTGACCTTGTCTTTGGTAGGTCAGGCGTGAAGATGATCGACTTCGGCTTTGCGATCGGGCCGATCTTCTTCGCAACGTGCTTCCTGAGTTCGTCGTTGAGTGCATCGGAACTCTCTGTGCCGCCCATCAACGTAACGAAGGCAACGATGGCCTGTCCCGTGAGATCATCGGCAGCCCCGACGACTGCGGACTCGGCAACGCTCGGATGAGAGACGAGCGCCGATTCGACCTCCATCGTGGAGATGCGATGCCCGGAGATGTTCATGACATCGTCGATCCGGCCCAGAATCCACAGATATTCATCAACGTCGAGCTTTGCTCCATCACCAGCCCAGTACCGTCCTGGGAGTTGGGACCAGTATGTGGAGACATATCGCTCGTCGTCTCCATAGATCGATCGGAGCATTGAGGGCCAGGGCTGTGTCATGGTGAGGAATCCTCCACCGCCGGGCGCCACGGGCACGCCGTCCTTGTCAACAACCTCAGCACTGATACCAGGAAGCGCCTTCGTGGCGGATCCTGGTTTGGTCGTCGTGATGCCAGGAAGTGGCGAGATCATGATGCTGCCGGTCTCTGTCTGCCACCACGTGTCCACAATCGGTGTGGTGCCTCCACCGATGTTTTCGTAGTACCACATCCACGCTGCAGGGTTGATCGGCTCGCCAACGGATCCAAGAAGGCGCAATGATGAAAGGTCGTGCATCTCTGGGTACTCGGTCCCCCATTTCATGAATGCGCGGATGGCCGTTGGGGCCGTGTACAGAATCGTGACACCGTACTTCTCGATGATGGACCAGAGGCGGTCCTTGTTGGGGAAATCAGGTGTGCCCTCGTACATGACGCTCGTGGTGTGGTTGGCCAACGGTCCGTACACGATGTAGGTGTGACCGGTCACCCAGCCGATGTCCGCAGCGCACCAGTACACATCTGTGTCGGGCTTGATGTCAAACACCTGTGAGTGCGTAGTGGCCGCACCAGTGAGATAGCCACCTGTTGTATGCATGATGCCCTTGGGCTTGGCGGTTGTGCCGGACGTATAGAGGATGTAGAGCAGGTCCTCAGCTGCCATCACCTCGGGTTCACAGGTGGCTGACTGATCCGCAACGAGGTCGTGCCACCATACGTCGCGGTCCTCTTTCATCGGCACGCCCTGCTTCGTCCGCTCGTACACGACACAATGCTCGATCGAAGGAGTTGATGCCATTGCCTCATCGCAGTTGTCCTTGAGCGGGACGATGCCTCCGCGACGCCACGCGCCGTCAGCAGTGATGAGCATCTTCGCCTCCGCGTCACGGCAGCGATCAATGATCGAATCGGCGCTGAAGCCTCCAAAGATGACCGAGTGGGGCGCGCCGATCCTTGCACATGCGAGCATCGCTACGGCAAGTTCGGGGACCATCCCCATGTAGATGGCGACCCTGTCACCTTTCTCCACGCCGAGGGATCGTAAGCCGTTTGCAAATCGGTTCACATCGTCGGAGAGTTCCTGATAGGTGATGTCTCGGGTATCCCCCGGTTCGCCGACCCAGTGGAACGCAACCTTGTCTCCTCCTGACTCGAGGTGACGGTCGAGACAGTTGTAGGAGATATTCAGTTCGCCGTCGGCGAACCACTTGAAGAAGGGTGCCTTGGAGTCGTCCAGGCCCTCAGTTGGCTCCTTGAACCAGGTGATGCGTTCGAGCGCCTGTCGCTTCCAGTAGCCGACGAAGTCCTCGTCAGCTTCGCTGTAGAGCTCTGCACCTGCGTTTGCCTGGGCCGTGAATTCATCGGTCGGCGGAAAGAGGCGATCCTCGCGAAGTAGGTTCTCGATGCCTTTTGCGGTCACTTCTGCCTCCTGGGCTTTGGTACTCCTGATTGTCGCGCTTCCTCTGGTACAAAGACGAATCGCTTAGTGAGAAGCTTAGGATTTTAGTAGGCTAATCAAGCCCAGCTCGTCGATGGTATCCCTCATCCTCTCCATGGCCTGGGGCGAAATGGGAATCCCTGATCCTTCGGCAACTCTATTCATCATCTCGAAGTTCCCGAAGACCGCCGCTGCGTCAACGAGGCTCTCCTGGTCAAAAGTGTTGATGATCGCTGTCTGGGCGCGGGTCAGGTCCTTCGGGGCGCGAGCGACAAGTGCGTCGACGAAGTGCAAGAGTTCCGTACCGCCGGGAATGCCCGTCGGGATTGAGGGATCTCTGATGGCTGCAATATCGAGAGGGTAGTCATAGGCGTTGGCGCTCGAACTGAGCATCCGCACATGGGCAAGAGTTCAGTAGAAACATTTGTTGTGGAGGGATGTTCTCGATGAGACAAGCTCGATCTGGGCACGGTTCAGACCGGGAGCACGGCCGAAGTCATCGAATCCCATCTCGTGCCCCGTCATGTATTGCGGTCCGAAACTGTCCTGAAACACCCTCCCAACCTCGGGGAGAAGGTCGAGGGCCAGCGGGATTGCCCCTGCTGGCATTGGGATGTGGGTGCGACGCTGTTTCAAGCCTTCGGCGATGACACCTGTGGGTGCTCCCTCCGTTGGTGTGGGGAGGGGCTCAAGTTCGGCAGTGAGGCCACGGTGCCCACCGTCAACGGCAGCCAACATCGACACGAGGGAGATGACCTCAACCGTCATCGGATCGCCTGCATCGTCGGCAGCAGCTCTCACAGACGAACGGTCAACCTCACCAGGATCGGTAAAGAGCAATGCGGCAAGGTTCAACACTGATGTGGGAAGGTCGGGCCACGCTGGTGTGTCTCCGCTTCTGGCCGCACGCACAAAGGCGGCGAGGCTGACGCGCTGACTCCCCGTCAGGGTTGGTCCCGGTTCAGAAAGATGGGCCCAGATGTCACCGTACGCGTTCTTGAGGTCCTCTCGGACCGGTACGGGGGATCCAGTGAACTCGAACATGGGGGAAGAGTAAAGGGTAGAAGGGAACGCCTTTGGCGTTCTCGGGGAGTTACTTCGAAACTCCACGGTGACAGGACCGTAAGGAAGCGGAGCTAAGGCGAGTCAATGGATTGCTCGGACGGCCATGAGGCCAGCGAGAAGGAGCGTGAGGCCCACTACGAGGCGGAGGACGTCCTTGTTGTGACGAGCGAACCATCCCGCGGTTAGGGCCACCACGAGAAGCAGTGCGAATTGCGCTGCGACCCCTGCGTCAGTGGTGGGAAGAAGGACGTCTAGCACGACGATCTATGGCCGAGTGCGTTCGCCAGCCTTAACCGACACGGTCATCCAGTTCTCCTGTGGCGGGAGGGCGCAGGAGAACTGATCGGAGTAGGCGCAGAACGGTGCATAGGCGTAGTTGAAGTCAATGGTCATCGTTCCATCCTCATTCGGATCGATATCAAGATAGCGCCCGGCCCCGTAGCTCTTCCGACCCGAGGTCGAGTCTCGAAACGGGAGGAACAAGCTGTCGTCCCCCGACGAGTAGATGGCAAGGGATACGGGCGTCTCATCGATTTCAACGGTGGCAGTGGCGATGCGGTGGTAGATCCGGGTGTCGCCTGTGGTCGTATGAATGGTGATTTCGGTTGGTTCAACCGGTTCCAACTCGACCGTGAACACAAGATCTGGATTGGGGTCGAAGTAGGAGAGTCCAGTGAATGTGCCCTGGTCCTGTGCGGGGATTGGAGAATATGGGCTTAGTTTGAAGAACTCATCCTTGTCCTTGCGATCCTGAAGTAGGGCTTCTGTATCCATGGCAGTTGTAACGACGCCAACGAGAGTGTATTCCGTATCGTGTCTGGTGCCTAACCTTTCGATATGCGCAGAAGTATCGTTATCCCATTGGTTGTCGGCGCCGGGATCATGGTTGCCGCACCACGTTTGTTCAAACGAGCCTGGCGGCCGCCTCTACTTGACGTTCACCAGTCACCCGCCGATCTTGGACTTCCTGAGGAACAGGTCTGGCTCACCAATCCAAGAGACATCCGACTTCATGGTTGGTTTGTTTCGGCAGGAGTCGATGCGCCGGCGGTGGTGGTGCTGCATGGTTGGGGCGGAAACGCTGCTCACATGCTCGATCTTGCGCCAGCGATCAACGAGGCTGGCATGCACGCACTCTTCCTCGATGCGCGGAACCATGGCTTGTCAGAGCACGACGACCATGTATCAATGCTCAAGTTCGCGGAGGACCTCGGTACGGCTGTTGAGTATCTCAGACAGCGGGATGACGTCACAGACGTTGCGGTTATTGCACATTCTGTTGGGGCTGCAGCTGCGATCTACTACGCCTCGTACAACGATGATGTCTCTGCCGTGGTGGCCGTTGCGTCGTTTGCCCACCCGGGTGAACTGATGGATGAAAACCTTCCTCTCCCAGGTCCCATCAGATGGGCAGTGCTGTGGGCCGTTGAGACGATGATCGGGAAGGGCTTTGACGTCATTGCCCCTCGCGCCCGTGTACCGCACGTCAACGCACCGCTTCTTTTGGTACATGGGGAGCAGGATGACATCGTGCCCGTCGAGGACTCGTATGAACTTGCCGAGCTCGGTGTCGATACGGAACTCGTAATTGTTCCGGAAGGTGCGCACAGCGACCTCACGCCATTTGAACCGTACTTTGCCGAGGTGATCGGATTCATCGAGTCGCATGTCCGATCTGTGTCTGGCGCAGATTCAACGTCACATGCGCCCTGAGTCGGGCACGACGAGACGCCGCTGGCTATCGTTGATTGCTAGCTGAAAGGAACTGCCACCGTGTGCTGCCTGTTTGCATCGATGATTCTGATCGGGCCGCGTTTTGCGATACTCGTGTGGTGGTTGTTCGATCAGGACCGTTGGAATCTCGCTTTCGACAACTTCCTCTTCGCATTCATCGGTTTCTTTCTTGCCCCGTGGACCACGCTCATGTACGTCGTCGTGTTCACCGGTGGTGTAACAGGCTTCGACTGGATCATTATCGGTCTTGGTGTGTTCGCCGACATTGCCTCGTGGACAAGCGGTGGTATGCGTACCACGCAATACCGGAGCTACTCCGCCGGGTAGCGTGGGACCGGTCATCTCCTGATGGGGTTCAATTGGCTGGCTCGTGCGCCGCGTCGAAGGTGAACGACAACTTCCGATCTCCAAGAGACCTATGCGAGCCTCCGCACCCCGGATAGGAGTCGCAGACGAGAGGACTGACTAGTTGCCGGGAATCTCGGTGGCTCAGTCCCGGGCGATTGGATATGCCTCAATCGGGGCGATGGCGGCGTATCCGCCCATAGGAAGGATCCGAAAGCCGGCAGATCCAAAGTCGTTGCATGACATGTTTCCCGAGCGAAACACCGCTCCACCAATGTCATTACCCCGCTGGTCTCATCGAAGTCATCGGTGAGGAGAACATCCACCTCGAGATCGACGATGGCGTGACGGCGTTCCTGAACCGCGCCCCGCTGGCGATCAGTAGGGTCTCGCTATTTCTTGGTGGGTGAAGGCGTAGGTCCGCCTGCGGCAATTTCCCAGCGGTTTCCTTCGGGATCCGCAACATAGGCCGTCAACCCACCCCAGTCCCTGCGGGTGGGTCCCTGTACCTCAATAGCTCCGGATGCGACAGCGGTATCGAATACCTCCTGCACCTGCCCCTCAGATTCAACATTGATTGCCATCGTGAATCCACGCCATGGAGCTGCCAGCACGGGCTCTCCGGGAGCAGCCTCATCGCCGAGGAGTTCCAGTGGGTAGATCGACAGGAGGCAGCCGCCCATGTCGAAGGCACACCATTCTTCCGAGCTCTGTTCGAGTTCGGACCACCCCCATGCTCCATAGAACGCACGCAGCATGGGTAGATCGAAGGCCCCAAGCGTGAGAATCGATAGATGCTGGGGAACGTCTTGGCTCATACGGGCCTCCTTTGATCGTTTGATCGCAGGGTAGGTCCGAGTCCGTTCCGTGATGTCTCACCGTGACCAGGGGGCCTCGCCCGTATCAGGGATGAACAAAAGGTCTGGCTGT
>JAMBLH010000044.1 GCA_023336875.1 Actinomycetes bacterium | reverse complement strand
CCCTATGCCATTGAGAATGTGGATGTCGAAGCAATCGCGGTGCGGACGAACAACCCGGTGTGCGGCGCGTTCCGTGGATTCGGAGCGAACCAGGCCCAGTTCGCGGCAGAGGGCTCAATCGACAGGCTCGCGGAGATGGTGGGCATATCCGGCTGGGAGATCCGAAGGATGAACGTTGCGGTCCCCGGCTCCGTGTGGGGGCCTGGACAGATCATGGATGACGGCATACGAGGGATCATCGAGTGCCTCGACGCAGTGAAACCCCACTATGACCAGGCCATTGCTCAAGGCAAGGCGGTGGGTATCGGCGCTGGGATCAAGAACTCGGGGCTTGGGAACGGGTTCGTGGAGATCGCAAAGGCTGTGGTGCGATTCAACGAGGATGGCTCAGTGGAAGTCCGCCATGCATGGACAGAGATGGGACAGGGGGTCCACACGGTTGCCCTCCAGATCGCTGCAGATCTGCTCGACATAGATCCGGACAGAATCAGCGTGTTCGTCGATACCACCCGTGACTTCTCACCTGGCCAGACAACAGGGTCGCGCGGCACTCTCATGGCGGCTGGCTCCATTGAGGATGCCTGCAGGGCCGCCATTGCGGACGGCTGTCAGATCGGCATCGACTACGACGGCAGCTACACCATTGACTGGACGAACGCCATAGAGGATGGTCTCGAGAACCCGGTCATCCACTCGGCGTTCGGATACGCCAGCCAGATCGTGATCGCAGACAAGGAGACGGGAAAGATCGAGAAGGTCGTTGCCGCGCACGATGTGGGACGCGCCATCAATCCTGTGCTCGTTCAAGGCCAGGTCGAGGGATCCATCCACATGGGTCTCGGCTACGCGCTAACGGAGGAGTTCCCCACGGATGACGACGGCATGCCGACGAAATCAACGTTGCGCCAGCTCAACATCATCAGACCAAAGGACATGCCTGAGGTCGAGGTGATCGTCGTCGAGGTTCCCCAGCCGCGGTCGCCCTTCGGTGTCAAAGGAGTCGGCGAGATAGGGCTCGTACCCACAGCTGGCGCTGTTGCGGGGGCGTACCATGCAATAGACGGCACATGGAGAACACGACTTCCAATGGATGTCCACCAACCACTCGAGATAGGTGACTGAATGACCGCCGTAACACCGGGACTTGTTTGTGCACACCACCATCTGTACTCCGAACTTGCAAGGGGCATGCCCGCACCGCCGGAGGTCGCGACGAATTTCCAGGAGATCCTCGAACAGGTGTGGTGGCGCCTCGACTCCGCCCTCGATCTTGAGATGCTCGAATGGTCCGCAAAGCTCGGCGCCCTTGAGGCGTTGGAGTCAGGTACGACCGCAATCATCGACCACAACGAAACACCGAACGCAATCGAGGGATCGCTGTCGGTTATAGCTGATGCATGCGCAGAGGTGGGCGTGCGGGTCGTCACCGGCTACGGCGTTACCGACAGACACGGACCCGAAGAAGCGCTACGAGGCCTGGAGGAGAACAAGCGATTCATGGATGCAGGTGGCAATTGCCTCGTCTCTGTACATGCCGCATTCACGTGTAGCGATGAGACACTCCAGGGTGCTGCTGCATTGGCAGATGAATACAACGTCGGCGTCCATATCCATGTTGCTGAGGGGCCAGGAGACGTCGACGCACCGAATCGACTTGCCGGATTAACCAACGACAAGTGGCTCCTGAGCCACTGTGTCCACCTTCCCACCGAGAACGATCTCAAGGGAACGATCCTCCACAATCCGCGCTCGAACCTCAACAATGGCGTCGGGTACGCCGACCCTGCTCGGTTCCGGAACCAGGTTGCGCTTGGAACCGACGGGATCGGTGCCAACATGATCGAGTCGTTCCGCCTCTCGTATGTCATGCAGCGCTCGGTGGACGTCACCGCCGTACCTGACACCTCTTGGGCGTGGCTCGAGAATGGATTGAACCTCGTGCCAGAAGCACGCAACGACGAGGTCACGTGGTCGTACGATCCCATGGACCCGTGGCATATTGCATTCACAGCAGGTATTCACCCGGTCGAGGTCAAGGTTGGCGGCGAAGTCATGTACGCCGATGGGGCGCCGACCCGGGTTGATGCCGAGGAGATCAGAGCCAAAGCCAGAGAGCAGGCTGCACGCCTGCACGCACGCCTGTAGGAGGCGCCGATGTCGGACCTATTTCAGCCAATCACGATGGAACAACTCACAGATTGGGTCTTCACCGAGCTTGAGGAGAAGGACTCGATCTTCGGCGTACCAAGCCAGGCCTTCTTTCGGCCGAGCGAGGCGGATCGGTTCCGCCTGACGAACTACGGAGAGACTCTCGAGACACCCTTTGGGGTGGCCGCGGGCCCAGCCACTCAGATGGCGCAGAACATCGTCGTCTCATGGCTGGTAGGAGCTCGTTTCATCGAGTTGAAGACGGTCCAGACGCTCGATGAACTCGATATCAACAAGCCGTGCATCGACATTGAGGATGAGGGCTACAACGTCGAGTGGTCTCAGGAGCTCAAGGTCCATGAGTCATTCGATGAATATCTCCGTGCATGGGTACTGATCCACGCCCTACACCACAAGCTTGGTTTCCCCGGGATGAAGCCAGGGATGATCTTCAACATGAGTGTCGGCTACAACCTCGAGGGAATCCTGGAACCGAACGTCCAGTGGTACCTCGATGTGATGGACGATTCCTCCGGCTACATCGAGCAGTACGTGGATATCGTTGCGCATCGTTATCCGCGGATCCGGGATCTCGTCGTCCCGAGCCAACTCTCGAACACGATCACATTGTCGACGATGCACGGGTGTCCACCTGAGGAGATCGAACAGATCTCCACCTATCTCCTTGAGGAGCGCGGACTCAATACCTCCGTGAAGGTCAACCCCACGCTGCTGGGTGCCGACCGTGTGCGCCAGATCATCAACGACGAACTCGGATTCATGGACATCACAATCCCTGACGAAGCGTTCGGCCACGACCTGAAATACGTCGATGCCGTTCCAATGTTCTACAACCTCAAACGGAT
>JAMBLH010000043.1 GCA_023336875.1 Actinomycetes bacterium | reverse complement strand
CGGACTCGTCTATCTCCTCACCGACGAGCATCGCGGACGACCATCCGGGCACGCATCGCAGCCGCTATGGGCAGACGCGATGGGGCGCATTGCCTCTTTTCGACGGAGGCGTGCACACGGCTGATCATGGAGGAGCACGTTGTGAGGCGTAAGATGGAAGTATGACAAACCACGACGACAAGACTCAAGGAAGCACGGGAAGTCCCTTCCATGGACCATCTGACGAGCTCTTGCGAGAGACCGTGCGCCATGAAAATGGGGACCTCACCATTCAATCTAACGCAGGCAAGATACGTCTCGCCAAGGATTCAGATGGATGGATGCGCTACAACCGTTATCTCGAAGAGCGCAACATCGATCCACACGTCGAGGAGGCGTAGGAAGGGTTAGCGCCGACTTCTTCGCCCGGATTCGGCATCAGCGACCTGGACACTTGGAAGTGACGGCTTGGGACACGTCGAGGTCCGGGGCATCTCGCATGCGCCCGAACCACCTATCTCCGGCAACAACCATGATCTGATGCGACCGTCCGGGTCATCCATAGGTGTTGCGGTTTCAGGTGCTCGTTGCTCCACTGCCGAGAAGAGTGTGGGTCTGTAGAGTTGGTTGGTGGCCAAGAGGCATGATCGAACGAACACGGAGTCTCCGACTGCGGGCTCATCGGGGAGAGCGATGTCGCCGCTGGCGCGCCAGCATGAGACAGTCATCATCGGCGGTGGAATCGCCGGTCTGGCCTGCGCCCGCCAGCTCCACGACAACGGGCGACCGTTCCTGCTCATCACGGAGGATGTCGGTGGCCGCATCCACACCTCCGCAGACGGCACGGTCAACCTCGGCGCCTACTACGTAACGAGCGACTACCACCACGTAAACCGATTTGTTGACCGGGGCCGCCGGATCAGATGGCGCCGTGTTCTTCGCGGCGACCAAGACGGCTCATTCACGCGGGGGAACATGCCGCTGCTGCTGCATCCGCTACAAGCTATTCGATTCCTTCGCCTGATGCGCGAGTTCCGTCACCATCATGAAACCTTCAAGCAGGATTGCCTGCTGATATCGCAGGACCAGGCGATCAGAGCGGATCCACTGCTGTGGGGGCTCTACGAGGAAGAGGCACCCGAGTTCATTCATCGGCATCGGATTGAAGACATCGCCCGGTCTTACCTCGCTCCTGGTGCACAAGGGACCGCCTTCACGTCCGTGGATCGACTAACCGCCTTCACTCTGTTGGTAGGAGTTCTACCCACGATCACTCCCGCATTCGAATACACGTTCCGTTTCGACCTTCTCATGAGCGGGTTCGAAGAAGCCGTGGTCCTCGATTCAGTGACGGACATCACCCCCAACGCCGACCGCTACTCGATTCGGACCCGCAACCAAGGCAGCTTCTCCGCCACCAACGTGGTGGTTGCCACCCCCATCGACGTCTCCGCTCGACTGCTCGATCTGGGCCTCCTGAAAGGCCCGAACTACGCCCACACGTTCTTGATCAGGGGCAATCTGCGTCGGCCATGGGCACAAGCCACATACAGCCTGTTTCCTGAAGGCGACCCCACTCTCGGAATTGCTCGGCAGAATGGAGGATCCATACTGTTCTGCTCGGTTTCTGAAGACCCTGACTTTGGGCATTACTTCAGCACTTGGGAGGTCGTCGAGCATCAGCATTGGAATCCGGCGTTTCACCTCGAGGGAGACATCCTTCTCGAGTGCGAGCAAGGACCGGGCCTCTATCTCGTCGGCGACCACAACGTGTGCAACCTCGAAGATTCATATGTCACCGGCGTCTACGCCGCCAACCACATCCTCGGAGATTCCGGGGCTGCGAAACGAGGCACACGTCACGATGCTTGAAGCGATGAGCCACGAGACCAGAGCCAAGGACTTGACAACCCACCGAGCCACGCGCTCTGGAATCGTGATCTGAGCGCGCTGATTGGCACGCAGCGAAACGACTGACGACGACCCCACCCGGAAGGGCACGCCCGTAGCGACAACCGTGGGTGGTGTGACTAGCTTGTCGGTATGGGAACGGTGAAGGCGACCGCTCGGATCCTGGTGTCTTCCCTTGCAGGCATCATGACGTTCCTCGGAACCATGACCGCCGGGTGCGACGACATCGGTGGAGTGCCCAGTTGGGAACGGTGCCGATCATGGCTCGGTACACCGATCATCGAGTGGCCCGGTGGTGACTGGTCACCCATCTTTCCCCTGCTCCTCGGCATTGGCGTTGGCTACCTCGTATTCCGGCTGCTCGGGTTCGCGCCACTGAGAGCATCGAAGTAGACCTCCCATGTCGAGGCACATATGAGTTGGTGAACTGGTCGAAGGACGCTCTCCCGACGTGGCGTGTGCTTGCCGTCAGGAGGAGAAGAGCCGAGGCGTACTCAACGCCCCGTTTCTACGCTGGTCCTCAAGCAACCAATCTGAGCTGCCAGTTCTGAGCCGAGACTCGCTCCCAATCGAACGGGTACAGCCGATGAAACGCAAATTCGCCCTTCCCCTCCTGGTCGCATTCGGGTTGGTCGCTGCTGCGTGCAGCGGCGATACCACGAATGCTGATGTCGTTTCCCTCGATGCCGACACCGGTGACATCCAGACGGAGAGTGACGGCGGATCGATCGTGGGTGAGGAGTCCGTTTTGGCGTTCACTGCGTGCCTGCGAGATGAGGGGCTCAATGTCGACGACCCGGGCGTTGATGAGGAAGGGAACCTGGTACCTCCAAGTCCGCACGCCATCGCCGGGGAGACACTCGACATGGCAGCCGTCCACTCGGCTTTCGATGTCTGCCGGGGATTCCTCGAAGATGTGACGTTCGGTCTCAGTACCGAGGACCTCTCTGAGCGTGAGGACGAGCTTCTCGCTTTCGCCGTGTGCATGCGCGACAACGGCTACGACTTGCCCGATCCTGACTTCTCCAGCGATGGCCACACCGGAGCCGGACCATTCGGCGATGCCATCGACATCGACGATCCCGCCTTCCAAACCGCAGCCCAATCCTGCGACGGCATCATCGGCGGCTGACGGCCCCGACGCACGCCAGATCCCCGACGACAAGACTGCCATCGGCGAAGCACCCATGGCTGGGGGCGCGCCGGACTCGCTGCGCGTAGTGTGGGCATATGCCCATGAGCATCGCCCTCCGCAGATGGCTCCTCCGCCTCCTCAAGCTTCCGCCACGGCTGGTGTATGCGATCGGACCCGGCACCGCATATGGCCGCTTTGTCCTCCTGCTCACTACGAACGGCCGCAGGACCGGAGAACCCCGCGTCACACCACTTCAGTACGAACAGGTGAACGGAAAGTTCGTTGTCGCATCCGCGCGGGGTGCACGCGCCGATTGGTACCTCAATGCGGTCGCCGACCCGCGGGTGGAAGTACGAGTCGGCCGATCTCGCTTCTCGGGAGTCGCGGAGACGTGCAGCGACCCCCATCGTATCGCCGACTTCCTCGAGTTGCGGTTGGAGAGGCATCCGAGAATGGTCGGTCGGATGCTGCGCCTGCGCGGTGTACCCGTGAATCCCACGCGCGCTGAGCTTGAGACCTATGCCTCCCGTCTCGCCATGGTCACCATCACCCCCCAGAGACGTAACGAACACAGCCTCCCATAGCTGATTTGACTTCAGGTGCCGGAAATGGGGCGGGTCATCGCTTGATCGGAAGTCACGCGGCGCGCAGTACGCGCTCATCACCGGTGGAGCACCCAGATGAGACCGACGTCTGAAGACCGACGCATCACCCGTTGGAATCGGACGATGGCTCCAGGACCACGACGGCGGTCTCAGCAGATCGGAGCGCAGCGTAGGCGTCCAAGTTCTTGTCGATTTCGCGCCACCAGGCCCACAGTCGCGACCGTTCCTCTCCCTCTGCAGCCCGTCCTCTGACCGTGCGTCGACCGTCGACAAGATCAACGCTGGCTTCGGGATGTGCCTGCAGGTTGAGCCACCACGCCGGTTCGCCGTCGGCCCAGCCGTTCATCGCCATGGTGACGAGGTTCGGACCATCGTCGAAATAGCCGAGGATCACGCTCCGCTCCTGGCCGCTGCGACGCCCGGTGATGGTGAGATGCATCATCCCCCAGCGGTTGCCCTTCGCACGCCTCAATCCGACCCGGCCACCGGAAACGCGGTACAAGCCGCGGTGTGTGAACCAGGCGAGGCGAACGAACCACCGCGGTGGAAGCCATGCTCGTTTCTCGGGTTTCTCTGACATCAAGCGCTCCTCGGCATGCCGTTCGGTCAAGAATAGCCAGGCAGCTGGACCGCCATTCCGCCTCCGAGGATCGGATACATGCCCTTCGTTCCTGGAGAGTCGTTGATAGCAAAGACCAGAGCGATCATCGCAAACAGAACCTCGCGGCCGGTCATTGCTTGGGTCATCTCTCTGGATCAACTGATACGCTGAGGGTGCAGCGACGATGACCGAAATCGAGTGGCATCAAGACCGAGAGGGCTTTGAGAGCGGCGTGTATCGCATTCGCCGTATCCCGGTTTCGCCCCGTGATCGATGGCACTTGGAGATCGGTGGGCATGCGGCCCGATGGCGCAGCGGGAGGATTCCGGTCGCGTCGTCTTACGCCACACTGAGCGGCGCCAAGGATGCGGCCAGCCGTGCAGAGAGAGAGCAGGGTCTCCAGGACAGGATGATCGGCCATTCGATTGTTGGTGTCGCTGCGTTCGTTGTGTTCGCGACGCTGTTGCCACTCATGGGGAGCCTGATCACATTCGCGATCGCGATGGTGGCGTTCTACGTGGGACTCAGGTCCTTCACGGCCGCGATCATTATCAGACTCGGTGACGTATGGGGTTGGACCCGTGACCGCGGTGCGACGGTGCCCTTCGGGTTGTCTGATCGCGCGGTACTCGCCGGAATTGAGTGGTTACGGCGTAGATCTATCGCCGCCGTCGATGACCTGCCGGACGACTCCATTCGAGTGCTGCCTCCCGAACCACCCGAGTAGCACACAGGGGCAGCACCCCGCCCACATCGGCACCATGGTTTTTGCGTCTATGACTCTCCTATGTGCGCTCATTTGTCAAGGTGTTTTCGGGTTGGGTGGACAGGACTGGGTTGAGCGACACCGT
>JAMBLH010000042.1 GCA_023336875.1 Actinomycetes bacterium | reverse complement strand
GCCATGGAGGGGATGGATATTGATACTGCCCTTGACCATCTCCATATCGGACTCACCGCGGTGTCGTTCACCGAGGACGCAACTGAAGGCGTCTCTGCTTTCCTCGAGAAGAGAGACCCCATCTGGAAGGGTCGGTAACTCGCTTTCGGCAGACCGCCGAGAGATCGGTTTACCGTCTACACGAGAAACTGCAGCAGCAGCAGTGTTGGCAATCCCACAACGATTGCGGCTCCAATGCTCTTTGTCGCCCAGGCCGCGATGCCTCCGACGATCGCTGCGGGCACGAATGGGTTCCATGGATCGAACGTTCCTCCCGGCGCCAACACGGCAGGGAGCGTCAGCGCGGCAAGGACGGCGGGAGCAATGTATCCAAGGCTGCGCTCCAGCGCGGGTGGAACGTCGATTCGGCCGAAGAGTCCGATGAACACGAACCGTATTGCAAAGGTCGCGATCCCTGCGACGATGACCACGATCCACATGGTCATTCGAACCACCGCTCTGACACTATTCCTGCGCTGGTACCGGCAACGGTTCCGACGAGCAATCCGAGGTGGTACGGCAGGCCGATCGCGGCGGCCGCAACTCTGCCTCCAACCACCGCAGCGACTATTCCTGGCTTGTCCTTCACAGCGAGAACAAGGAGTGCCATGTATGACGCGGAGCAGAATCGGGGGGACGGCCCGTACGCCATCAGACCACGTGACTCGTTCTGCTGAACGCATGGACGCTTGGTTTCTGTAGACGGTAGAAAGCAAACGGTAGACGGATCGTTCTCATCCCTACCGAAGTGGGCGCAGCGAGCGTGCCGTCGACTCTCTACTTGTCTACCAGGAGTCGTGCAGGCTCACAGACCGAAGTGTGTGGCGAACTTCGTCGCGAGATCTTCCTCGGTCACCCTGCCGAAGATCTTCTCGACGATGATGCCGTCTCCCGAGATAAGGTATGACGCTGGTAGCCCCAGTGGTTTGTAGGCATCGTCGACGGCGTCGTCCTCGTCGAATCCAAGGAGGTAGGTGACGCCGATTTCTTCGGCGAAGTCTTCTGCGTCTGACCGACTGTCCTGGACGGACACTCCAAGGAAGGCGACCTCAGGGAAGGCCTTGGATGACGCATCGATCGCCGGCATCTCCTCACGACAGGGGAAGCACCAAGAGGCCCATAGGTTGAGGAATATCGGCCGTCCATCATTGGCCAGGTGTTCCGAGAGCGAGAATTCCCCGCCGTTGCTGGTAGGGACGGAGAACGCCGGCGCGATCTCAGCATCCTTCGGAAGTGTCGACCCAGCCGACTCCGATGCCGACGACGACGAACACGCGGTCGCCACGATCGAGATTCCGGCAACCACGACGAGCAGTAGTCGCCGTGTATTCATTCCTGCCATACCCATGACGGTAGGCACTTCCCCAAAATACTCCCCCAACCGCGACCCTGGGTCCTACACCACACTCAGTGTGGCCGTCAGCCCATAGAACGGTCGTTCTTATCGTTCGCGGCGACGATGAGGCCGGAGGAGAACCAAATGCGGCGGTTTGTTCGCCAGAGCGAAAGGCCGACGCCTCTTCGTGGGCGTCTTCGTACTCAGGCCCGTCCTAATCTTGGATAATGAGACCGTAAGATCTTCCCGACCTCGAGAGGCCCCTGTGACCCACGATCCCTTCTCCGCCCGCCAGGTCATCGACACTCCGCTCGGCGAACGCGTCGTGTACCGCATCGACGCGTTGGCAGACATCGGCGATGTCAACTCGCTTCCCTATTCGATCAAGGTGCTGCTCGAATCCGTCCTGCGGAACCACGATGGCAGAGTTATCCGTGACGATGACGTGACCGCCGTTGCGCAATACGACGCGTCCAAGGTCGAGGACCAGGAAATCGCGTATAAACCGGCTCGAGTCGTGCTGCAGGATTTCACTGGAGTGCCCGCCGTCGTGGATCTCGCTGCGATGCGTTCTGCGATCGTGCGCATGACCGGCGATGAGTCTTCTGCTGCCAAGGTGAACCCTCAGGTTCAGTCAGACCTGGTCATCGATCACTCGGTGCAGGTCGACGCCTTCAACACGCCAGATGCCCTTGGGATAAACGCAGGCTTTGAGTTCGAGCGAAACAACGAACGGTACGAATTCCTCAAATGGGGCCAGTCAGCGTTCGACAACTTCTCGGTCGTTCCGCCAGCCACGGGAATCGTCCACCAGGTGAACCTCGAATACCTTGCCAAGGTCGTATGGGATGAGGACGGTGCGTTGTATCCGGATTCCCTGGTTGGCACGGACAGCCACACGACGATGATCAACGGTCTTGGTGTGGTCGGCTGGGGAGTTGGGGGCATCGAGGCTGAGGCGGTGATGGTCGGACAGCCGATCTACATGCTGCTTCCTGAAGTGGTTGGGTTCGAGCTCACCGGCTCGCTCCCTGACGGAGCCACGGCGACGGACCTGGTGCTCACGGTCACAGAGATGCTGAGGGCTCACGGCGTTGTGGGCAAGTT
>JAMBLH010000041.1 GCA_023336875.1 Actinomycetes bacterium | reverse complement strand
TGCTACGACGCCTCGATTCATTTCTCTGACCCGGTGTTCACGAGTCTTCACGGACTCGAGGCCGATGCAATGTGGGCGATGCTCTGCGAGCAGGGAACCGATCTCAAGGTTGAGTACGGCAGTATCACTGCAGATGATCAGACAGGGACCGCCCATTGGGAGGCTACGTACACGTTTGGGCCGACGAACCGAAGGATCCACAACAGGATCAACGCCACATTCGAGTTTCAGGACGACAGGATCATCAGGCACGTGGATGACTTCGACCTATGGAAGTGGTCGCGCATGGCTCTCGGGTTCACCGGCACGCTTGGAGGCTGGGCCGGTCCAGTGAAGGTGAAGATACGCGAGACAGCCAACCGAGCGCTTGCCAGATATATCGACGACCATCCCGAGTATCAGGAAACGGCTGGCTCGTAGTCCTCGGCGGCGAGCGTCCCAGAGTCCACGTATTCGAGCACACGATCGATCACAGCGGGATTCGCCAGAGCAGCGAAGTGGTTGGTGCCACCCACGACCGAGACGCTTGTCGTCGCCTGAGACTCACCCATCGACGCACTCGACGGCCGCACAACGAGATCACCAAGCACTCCGCCAATCGGATGCTCCGGATCAGAGGTGACCACTGCCGCAATTGCGAGATGATCGATGCTTGAAGCCAGCCCGTATCCATCTTCCGCCGCCGTGCCGCGACGGAGGTCCTTTATCCCCTTGCTTCGCGAATCCAGGAATCGACTCAACGGCCTCGTGGACTCGGCGAACGACAACGCAGTTGACAGGATTGCGACTCCCTTCTCGACTGGCGTACCGAGATGAGGCGTCGCGACGGTCACAACCTGGCTCACCTTCTCGACCCACGTCCGATTCCGCCGTTGGCCCTCGGTACAGGCGCTCCAGATCAGCAGCCCGCCCATGGAGTTTCCAACGAGCACAATCGATTCAATGTGAACTGGCCAATTCGTACAGAGAGCCTCCAACATGGTCGCGAGTTCGTCCCCGTTGTCCAATATTCGGCGACCCGAGTTGTAACGAACACTCAACATGGTCAGATGGGGTCGTCTCTCAAGGCCAGTCGAAACGCTCGGATCATCTCCTCCCTCACGCCAACACATCTCCGACTCGAATAGTCCATGGACGAGTACGACCAGATGGGGCGTCGCTTCTGGCGGTGCATTCACTGTTCGTGAGGCATCGGTAACAAGCTCTCCGACGCTGGAACGGACCTCCATCGGGATCTCAAGGTCGCGCTCATAATGACCGAGATCATCGCCCCAGAGTCCGTTTACGATTGCTTGTGCTTTCACCGAGGATGGCGAATCGGCCGAAACATGACCGCTGACGGCGTCTCCAAGGACGGCGGCACCAAGCTGCACCGATCGATACACAGCTCTTGAAGCAGCATCGTGAACACGTTGCACAGCCCTGCCCGGCACTCCTGTCGCGGCAAACCAACCGTTGGAGATCGTCAAATGCATCCCTTCGATTGGTGCGACGACCCGCTCGGTTGCCAGTGCAAAACTCTGTCCAAGAACCATGTTGAGGGACAGTAGTCAGCTGGTGTCGAGCGTCGCCAGTACTCCGCCAAGCCACTCGATCGACTCACTCGTAATTGGATCGACGACGAGCTGCACCTCATCGACTCCCAGCCCAGCCAGTCCCGCGAGGTGCTCCGCGATCATTTCCTCGTCACCTTCGATCGCCGCAGATGACTTTCGATTTGGACTCCCCTGGCGCGCACCGCTCTCTCCTCCGGGAACCCTTACGAAAACAGCCAAAGACCGACTGAGCGTTGACGGTACGCGCTCCGCCTCTGCGCACGCGTCATCGATCCTCTCGAGCAGAGCCTCGGCACCGTCAAGTGAGTTGTCGTACCAGGCATGCCACGCGTTCCAACCCTCGACATACGGGAGGGTCGCACGGAGAACTCTCGGACCTTCAGAACCGATCATGAGAGGGATACCGCTCGGTCGAGCCGGCGGAATAAGTTCGCAGTCCCTCAGCGTGTAGAAGTCACCTTCGAAGTCGATTGCGCCAACGGTCAAAAGCGTCCGGACAATCGTGAACGCCTCCTCGAACCGACTGGCGCGATGGTCGAATGGAAAGCCGTATGCGTCGTACTCGATCTGATTCCATCCCGCCCCGAGACCGAGAATCAGCCTGCCGTTCGAGATCTCGTCAACAGTGACCGCTTTCTTTGCGAGCATTGCGGGACTGTGGAACGAGGTCGAGGCAACAAGTGGCCCGATCTGCACGCGATTGGTCACCGCCGCGATCGCAGCGAGCATCGACCACGCCTCCCACGGACCCTTGGCGGCTCCGTCTCCTTTGTAGAGCAGATGATCACCCACCCAGAGAGAGTCGAGTCCAACGTCTTCGGCCTGAATGGCCATATCACGCACCTCAGGCCATGTGACCACCCTTTCAACCTCAGGCAGCTGGACACCAACCTTCAGCGGACGACTCATACATTCTCCTTCCTACTTCGGCTCCCAGCGTAGACTCCCATCTATTCCGTTCTTGCGTAGGAATCGATTGCTGATACCGACCTGAATCTACGTAAAAACGACCTAGCTTCAGAAGAATTCGGCCTGGGCTGCTCGAACTGCCCCGGCGACGGTCAGGTGGATGTGATCTTCTCCGATCTCGTCGAGTACACCAAAGCGATCCGCAACTTTCTGTGCGGGACCGTGGAGTCGAGCCAGCCGGACGTCCACATCGCGCTCGCGAAGTTCACTCACCAACTCCGAGAGACGAGCCGCACCGGTCATGTCCATATCTGCCATCATCTCGCAATCGATCACTGCGACACGGCCAGGTGGATCCGATTCATACAGCATTCGAACGACTGACTCTCCAAAGTAGTCTGCGTTCGAGAAGATCAGATCAGCATTGAATCGGTAAACGACGACCCCGGGGGTCTCTGCGGCCTGAGGGAACTCGGTGAGCGATACATACGTATTGCGACCATCCACATCAACGTGTCCCAATTCGGTTGATGAAGGAAAGCTCGCGCGGTAGATCAGTATCAACAGGGAGAGCACGATCCCAATCAATATGCCCTCCAGGACACCAAACACCAGCACTCCGACAAGCGCGAACGACGCAGCCCAGAAATCTTCCTTCCTCACGTGCCACATTCGTTTCAGTTTGTCGAAATCGATGAGGTTCCACACAGCGTGCACAACGATGGCACCAAGAGTCGCTTCGGGCAGGTTGAAGAACAGCCCGGTGAGGAAAAGCAGAGTGACGATCGTGAGTATCGCCGCCGCCAAGCCAGCCATCTGCGTCTTCTGTCCGGCACCATCGCCGGCAGCGGTCTTGGAGAGCGATCCATCGACCACGAAACCCTTCGAGATTCCCGCTCCAAGATTCGCGACACCGAGACCGATCAGCTCCTGATTCGGGTCCACCACGTAGTTGTGCTTCCTGGCGTAGGTCTTTGCAGCTGCGAGAGACTCGGCATACGCAACGATGGTCACTGCGAGTGCTCCCAGCACGAGGTCTCCCAGCGGAACACCTTCGGGCCATGTCGGGATTCCCAACGGAGGAAGGCCAGCTGGGATTTCTCCCACGATATGGATGCCGAGATCCTCGAACCCGAAAATTGCCGAAAGCAGAATTGATCCGATCACAACCGTCAACGCAGCAGGGATGCGCGGTGTGTACTTGTGCATCAGGAACAGCACGGCCAGAGACGCGAATCCAACGATCATGGTCGGCACATCCCAGTCTGGAAACTGGCGCAGGATCGATCCGAACTCACGAATCGTGTTGGCTCCCTCCGACTCGATACCGAACATCTTGTCAAGCTGCCCCACAGCAATCGTGATGGCCAACCCGATGATGAAGCCGTCGAGTACGGGTCTCGCCATGAAGTTGGAGACCCACCCCATCCGCGCGAGACCAAGCACAACCAGGACGATCCCCGTGA
The DNA here is from genome assembly GCA_023336875.1 of Actinomycetes bacterium. Lineage (GTDB taxonomy): Bacteria > Actinomycetota > Acidimicrobiia > Spongiisociales > UBA5794 > B3-G11. The sequence continues at coordinate 644 of JAMBLH010000041.1, read as the reverse complement.
CGATGGCCAACCACGATGTGACGGTCCAAAAGTCGGCGCCCGAGGCGGCCACGATACCGCCGACCACAGAGGCGGACACGATAGCAACGGTCGAACTCGGACCCACGAACAACTGCCTCGACGTACCAAAGATGGCGTATCCCAGGAGGGCGAGAGGTGCCGTGTACAGACCCGCTTCTGGAGGAACTCCAGCAATACCAGCGTATGCCATCGCCTCTGGAACGAGCAAGGCCCACACCGTGAGCCCAGCTATGAGGTCCCACCTGAGGTCATCTCCCCACTTGTACCCTGGCAACCAGTCAAGAATCGGGAGATAACGACTCAGAAGGCTCTTCTCAGGTGGTCGCTCAACTGCCATCGATCATCTCCTGGAGGCTCTCTGGCCGTGATACGACAGCGTCCTTGTTCGGATATTCAGCGTTTGATCGGCAGTGGACGCCGAACTCTTGATACAAATGGAGAGACCGGAGGGTCGGCCGTCAGCCTCTGTATTCCTAGACGGTACCCCAGATCGTCCTGTTGACGAGGTTCTCCAGATCTTCCTGGCGGCCCGATACCGGTGAAGGATCAATCTCGCCGCTGGAGACTCTCGACTCAAGTGTTCTCAGATCAGCATCACCGGCCATGATGCTCGCACCGAGCTC
>JAMBLH010000040.1 GCA_023336875.1 Actinomycetes bacterium | reverse complement strand
GGTCCTCTTATGCCGACAACGTCGTCTGCATCAAGGGCGAAGATCGCGTTCGTCACTCCGCCAACGGCCCTCACCGTGTGGATCAGCACCTCCGGTCGATCGGGGTCGCCAGAAATCGAAAGCGGGACCTCCCCGACGCCGAGGACGTAGACCATTGTGAACTGTCCAGGACGGAACCCGATTGGGGGGCCGCCATCAGCTGCCTCGAAGACCAGTGTGACCGTGTCGTGCGTCTCGGCTCGCTTGGATGTCACCCGGAACGGTCTCGGAACCATTGGATCGGTCACTTGGGCCACTTCAGTCTTCGTTGTGAGGGTCATGTCAGCCACTTCCATAGAGGTCGAGTAGCTGGATTCGAGTGTGGTGGAGACGTTGGGATGCCTCCTGGGCCACCGCCTTCCACATGAGTCTGTCGAGCTCGATGTTGCGTTCACACTCTGCCCGCATGAACCCCGCGTCGAATACTGCAAGCCTGGCTTGCGTCATCGCCCTTGCGGTCCACATCCACCGGTGGGGCGTGAGACGCCAGCTGAGGCCAACAAGAGCCCCGTCACCCAGTGTTTGGACCGTCGTTGGCGGCTTTGCGGCCCGCTCCACCTCGAGAGCGAGGATGCCTCGTGCCACAATGAAGAAACGCATTGCCTCGCCGTTCTCTCGGAAGAGGACCTCATCGGGTTGAAGGGTGATCTCGGTGGCGAGAGACTCGAAGAATTCGAACTCGTCGTCGTCCAGTTGGGCGATCAGGTCACTTGTCGCGCGAAGATCTCCGAGATTCATACTGCCACCACCTTTGAAGCTGTTCGCAGTTTCCTGACCTCCTCGGTGATGTCAATTCCAGCGGGACACCATGTAATGCACCTGCCGCACCCGACGCAACCGATCTCGTCGAACTGGTCCTGCCAGTACGCGAGCTTGTGTGTGATCCACTGCCGGTACTGCGTTGCTGTAGTCGATCGTACGGAATGCTGATGGAGATTCGTGAAATCCATGGTGAAGCACGAATCCCACCTGCGTTGTCGCGTTGCGGTTCCCTTGAGATCAGAGATGTCATCCATCGTGGAGCAGAAGCAGGTGGGACAGACAAGGGTGCAGTTGGTGCAACTGAGGCACCGCGTGGCAACTTCGTCCCAGTGGTCGCTCGTGAGGCTCGCGATCAGAACGTCATAGATGTCTTCGACCTGCATCGATCGGCCCATGTGGTTTGCCGTATCCGTCACTATTGAGTTCACGGTGTCCACGTCCGCTTTCGTTGCCGGCGTGCCGTCGAGCATCTCGACTACGGATTCGCCAGCCGGTGTGCCCGACTCGATAACGAATTCGTGGGTGTGCGCGCTGATCACCTCCGTCAACACGAGGTCGTAGCCGGTTTCGGCTCGGGGACCCGTTCCCATCGAAGTACAAAAACAGGTTCCGCCAGCCACCGCACAGTTCACCGCAACCGTGAACATGGCCGACCTCGCGGCTTCATAGTGCGGGTCCGTCACAGCAGGTCCGATGAACACTTTGTCCTGGATGCTGATCGCTGCGAGCTCGCATGGCCTGATGCCCAGAAATGCGTATCTTGGCGACTGTGAATCGATCGGTTCGAATACCAGCGTCCCATCGGCTCTGCTAACAGATAGCAGTACCTCGTGAGGAGGGAACAGGTACTTCTTCCACGTTGTCGG
>JAMBLH010000039.1 GCA_023336875.1 Actinomycetes bacterium | reverse complement strand
CGCATCGTGTTCTCCGTTGATGCCGCCGCAGTCACTCCCCTCGTGGAGAGTGTCCGCCAGGAGCTCGAAATCGAACCGATAGACGCTGGTTGGAAGACCTCACTCGCAGATGACTTTGAGGGCTACCCGGATCAATACGAGATACGGGACTCGAAGAAGGGCAACGGAGGCGACGACTGGATCGCCCTTGTACCCGCCGTCTCCGGCACATCAGTCGACGCGAACGAGATAGCTGCCGCAGTTGAGGACGCCGCGCTCGGCAACGGTGTCGGCGAACTGCCCGTAGTCGAGGACACTCCACCATCGTTTACAACCGAAGACGCGGAGGCGTTCGGTGATCTGTACGAGCTTGCCGAGTTCACGACCTGGACCCCTGGACAGAACAGGGTTCACAATATCCAACTCATGGCAGACCTCGTGGACCAAACCACGGTCATGCCTGGACAGACATTCTCGGTCAACGAGGTCGTTGGGCAACGCACACTCGAAAAGGGATTCAAGTACGACTGCGCGATTGTGGGTGGTGAGGTGTCGTGTGAGGAGGACCTGGTGAATGTCGGAGGTGGAGTGAGCCAGTTCGGTACAACCATCTTCAACACCATCTACTTCTCCTGTCTCGAAGACGTTGAACACCGACCACACAGCATCTACTTCCGGAAGTACCCAGAGGGAAGAGAAGCCACCTTGGGCTTCCCTCATCCAGACGTTGCGTTCAGGAATAACACCAAGGCCCCGGTGATCATCAGGACCTCCTACACAGCAAGATCGATAACCGTCACCTTCTTTGGCAACAACGACGGGATCACATGCGGAACCGATCGAGGCGAACGCACGGGACTCACCGAAGCCACGACGATCTACAGAGCCGATGAGGATGGCGTCGTCCCACCAGGAGAGGAAGTCGTGGCGAACGGCGGTTCCGGTGGCTGGCGAATCATCAACGAACGCATCTTCTACGACAAGTCAGGCAATGAATTCAAGCGAGAGACATTCCCATGGACATACAGGGGCGAACGCAAGGTCATCCTGATGCACCCCTGTGAAACAAAGGTCGGCGGCAACGGCAACTGCCCAATCGGCGTTCCCGTGGTGTCGGGCATGTCGGAGGGGGAAGCCACCTCCGTACTCACGGCTGCTGGATTCAACGTCGCTATCGCGCCGGTTGACACACCCAATGAGGCACAGAACGGCATCGTGTTGAGTTCGAGCCCGAGTGGTCAGCAGACGCCTGGAACGACGATCACCCTCAACGTCGGCGTCTGGGACAGTTCAACTGGGACAACGACTACGACGATTCCTGAAACCACCACCACAACAACCGGCGGCTAGCCGCTCCTCGAAGGTTCGATCAAAGGCTGCAAAGCGTCAAGTTTCTGGGCCGTGTTCCTATGCTTCGAAGCGCCCTACAGCATCGTGTACACAGCAGTATGAAGACATCAAAAGCCATCTTCGCAATCGTTCCGTTTGCCATTGCCCTGCTACCCATCGGCATCTATTTGGCCGACCGGTCTGTCTCGAACGATGAGATCGCTCGCAACGTGACAGTGGCTGGCGTACCCGTGGGCGGCCTCGATCGAAATGAAGCCATGAGCGCCGTCGAGGCCTACGAGAACAGGCTCCGCACCAATACCGGAGTGTTCGCAGTGAACGGACAGACGTTCAAGTTGTCTCCCGATTCAGTTGGCCTCAGCGCCGAAGTTGCCCCGGCAATTGACGATGCCTTCGCCATAGGACGCGACAAGGGTGCGTTCGACAACTTCTCATCGTGGATCAGCTCCTTCTCCAACTCCGAGGACGTCGATCTTGCCATCGACTTCGATGATGACGCCATTGAGGCCCAGCTGGAGACATGGGAGGAGCAAGCGATTCCCAATCCCGCGTTCAGCGGCGCAGTCGAGATCGAAGATGGCGTAGTGGTGACGCAGTATCCCGAGGACGGCCTTGCGCTGGAAAGGGAGACTGCATTTCGCCAGGTAGCGGACGAAATGAGCACGCTGGACAAGAAAGGCGTCACGATCGTTGTTGTCGAGTCGACGCCGAAACTCACTGACGCAGATGTCGATGCTGCAGCACTTGAGCTATCTCGCATGATCGACGCGCCGATCACGATGACCGACACCGAGTCTGGCTTCCGAACAACGTTCAGTATCGAGAGTCTCGTGGCGGCAGCGCGCACAGACATCAGTGCGGACGGCACCACGTTCACCAACACGTTCGATAGTGCGACCGTTCTCGAGATCCTCGACCCCAGGCGGCCCGAGTACGAGATCGATCCCGTCGATGCCAAGTTCGACATTGATCTCGAAACCGATGACATCACCATCGTTCCTGGTAGGAGTGGAACACTTCTTGACACACCCATCCTCATCAAGAACATGAGGACTGCTGCCCTTGGGTCAGGCGTCGGAGTATTCCCACTCGTCGTTGGCCAGCCACCGACGTTCACTACAGAGGCTGCGGAAGCCTTCACCACGCTTGGACCGCTTGCAGGTTTCACGACGGAGCATCCAGCAAATCAGCCTCGCGTCACGAACATTCAGAAGATGGCGGATGCTGTCAACGGAGCGATCGTCCTCCCTGGGGGTGAGTGGTCGATAAACGATCACGTCGGCGAACGCACGGAGGCCAAGGGATATGTCGCGGCACCGGCCATCATCGACGGGTCACCATACTGTTGCGATCACCCTGCAAATATCGGCGGAGGAGTCAGCCAGTTCGGGACAACCATTTACAATGCCGTGTTCTACTCCTGTCTCGAGGACGTCAGCCACAAGCCTCATTCGCTCTACTTCAGCCGCTACCCTGTGGGGCGCGAAGCAACCCTCGGTTTTCCCGGGCCCGATGTGAGGTTCGGCAACAACACCGACCGCCCTGTTGTGATCGCGACCGCGTACACGGATACGTCCATCACCGTAAAGATGTACGGCGACAACGGTGGGCTCACATGCACAGATGACACCCACGAGAAGGAGAACATCGTCGAGTTTTCCAAGACTTTGGTGGCCGACACCGAAGGCACTCTGAGGCCGGGCCAGAGCACCAAAGTTCGCTCTGGTATCGATGGATTCCTCGTCAAGGTCGACCGCGTGGTCACCTATCCCGACGGCCGGACCGAGACAGATCTGAATCTCGTGCACCGGTATCGCCCCTTGTCGGAGCAAACGATGGTCCACCGCTGCGAATTATCTGGCACACCGATCAGCTGTCCTGTGAGACTCGCGTCGGTCGTGGGCCAAACCTGGGGAGACTCTCTCGCGTCACTTTCTGAGGTTGGACTCCTCGCCGCCAAGACAACAAGCCCAGTTGAAGATGCGGCAAAGGACGG